>NZ_JABUZF010000258.1:59447-79222 GCF_014897885.1 Halomonas sp. 3D7M
CAGCCGAAGTGGTGGCGCCGTTAGCAAGAACCGGTTGCGCTGACGGCTATGCAACCATTCTGCTAAATCTTTCAGATACCATAACTCCGCCAGCGGCAATCCGAGTTTGAACAGGCAATGATGGTGCAATGGAAGTTTAGAGCAACAGCTCGGCGCCAACTCACGATCCAAGTTTTCTACCGCATAATTATCCGCACAGATCGCCGCAATGCCGCTGTCAGTGATCCACTCCAGCAAGGCCGAATCACTGCCATCAAGCACTGCCCCGGTATTTTTCAATACCTCGGGCTGCGGCGTCCCTTGCATATCCAACAACGCCTCGGCGAACCCTGTGCGCAATACCAGCATATCGCCGCGCTCCACCACCACGTTTAGCTGTTTTAGCGCATCCATCAACTCCAGGTGCCCTACTAACGTTCTTCCTGCACCGAAAACTCTCACCAGATCGACTAATACGGCTCGGCCCTGCATGCCATGTGCCGCCAGTGTCTCGATTCCCAGTCGTCTAGCATAGGAGTCGTGCCATTGGGCCGACTCTCCGCTCAGATCGAGCACATCCTGCTCGGCCAGGTAGCCGTTGTAGTAGCGGCGTTCCGGCGTGCCATCACCATCGCCATCGAACAAAGCGCCCACATGAGCCAGGGAGTCCCACTGCGTAGAGTACTGCAACGATAGCTGAACTTGATCATCACTGATAACGTCATGCAGCGCGGGGCTATGAGTCGCCAGAGGGAAGTTGATGTACTGGTCATCACCCAAGGCTGTCGGAGTTAGCTTCGGAGGCGAGCGACGGGGGTTCAATACCTTTCCACCGGGGATATCCAGAGGTAACGACAAGCAGAATGTCACCCCTTCGTGAACTTCCTTAACACCTTTGAGCACCTGCTCGGTATCGATCAGATTGACTCGCCCCAGTTGATCGTCAGGGCCAAACTCGCCCCAATTGCTACCTTCAGGACGTTTCTTCCAGCGAGGCTGATTCATAACTTGTCTCCACCGGCATGTTGGGTAGCGATTTCAATGATACGTTGCAGGTTTTCCCGCTCCCGGGCCTGGTGCTGGGTCCGCGTCTCATCACTCCACTGGTAGAAACCTTGCCCAGCCTTGGCACCTAGACGACCTTGGGCAACGTACTCTTCAAGCAGAGCGGCAGGTTGCTGACGTGCTTCGAGATCCGCATAGAGGTAATGGGCGATATTCAGATGGGTGTCCAACCCGTTAAGGTCGCGCTGACATAATGGGCCGTTCAACGCCATACGCACACCGATAGAGTACTGCACGATATCATCCAGCGCTTCGGCCTCCACTACCCCTTTTTCCAACAGGGAGAGGCATTCACGCATCACCGCATGCTGGATCCGGTTAGCGACGAAGCCAGGTACACAGGTATTCAGTACCGCGGGGCGTTTCCCCCAACGCTTTAGCCAACCGCATACCTTTTTCACTACTGCCGCCTCGGTATGGCTGCCTGGCACCACTTCCACGGCAGGTATGATATCCGCCGGATTAAAGAAGTGCGTCCCCAGGAACCGTTGCGGCACCCGCATGGCACTTCCGATGTCATCAATCGGAATACCCGATGTATTGGTCACGATGATACAAGTATCGGCTACTTCAGACTCGATTTGCGCCACGACCTTTCGCTTAATCGCGACGTCTTCTGTCACGCTCTCGATGACAAAATCGGCACTCTTCGCCACCTCCAAATTCGTGGTAAAGCAAATAACTGCAGCACTCTCCCCCACACTCAAGCGACTGGCTTCCAATACTTGCGGGTTGGTATCAACCACAGTGACCTTGACACCATGCGTCGCCATTAACTTGGCCAGCGTAGTGCCCATGGTTCCCGCACCTACCACAGCAGCTTGCAATGAACCGTCCTGCATCAGTATTTCCTCCTTCGCCTAGCTTGAGACCATACAAGTGCTAGACAAATGTCGCATTGAATAAAGTTGGTCTTAGGTCAAAGATCACTCACGAAAAACGAACTTATGTACGCTATGCGTACACAATAGCCAATGACAGACACGCCGACAATAAGAGGGCTTCCTATGAATGCGCTGGCAAATTTCTTCACCCGGCTCGTTAACCGCTATATGCCCGATCCTCTCGTCATCGCTATCCTTCTAACCATGCTCACAATGCTCCTGGCAGTGCTAATGCAGGGCACCAGTCCCTTGAATGCAGTGCGATATTGGGGCGATGGTTTCTGGGACTTGCTGGCCTTCAGCATGCAAATGACGGTCATCCTCCTAGCGGGCTACATCCTGGCCAAAACGCCCTTAGTTGACGGCGCACTCAACCGCGTCGCAGCACGCGTTACAACGCCCTTCGTCGCGATTGTTGTTGCCACTCTGGTGGGAGGTATCGGTAGCTGGCTCAACTGGGGCTTCGGCTTGGTCATCGGCGGTATAGTCGCCCAGAAATTGGCGCTTAACGTAAAGGGCTTACATTACCCATTAGTGATCGCTGCGGCGTATTCTGGCTTTGCTCTTTATGGTATCGGCCTGTCTGGCAGCGTGCCGCTACTGATCGCCACCGAAGGACACTTTCTTCAGGATACGATTGGATTAATCCCACTGAGCGAAACAATTTTCTCGCCCATTCTTTTGATCACCAGCGCCCTTATTCTTCTCACTCTTCCGTTCTTCAATGCCTGGCTGCATCCCAAGCAAGCCAAAGATATCGTCGAAATCGACCCAACCACGGTAGCCAAGCCCTCCGTCGCTCCGCTTCCCAACGACACAAAAACCACCATCGCCGAACGCTTGAATCGCAGCAAATTAGTGGGCATTGGCATTGGCGCGCTAGGCATGCTGTATATTGCACTGTATGCATTAGATGGCGGTTCGCTGAACCTCAATACCGTCAATTTCGCCTTCTTGTTTTTGGGGATATTGCTATTTGCCTCGCCTGCCAACTACCTAGCCGCTTTGACGGATGGGATTCGTATCGTCTCTGGCATCATCGTGCAATACCCTTTCTACGCGGGGATCATGGGAATTCTCGTGGGGTCGGGGCTGGTGGTTTCGTTCGCCAATACCTTTGTTGATATCTCCAGTGCGCAAACCTTGCCTATCTGGTCATTCATCAGCGGCGCCATCATCAACCTGCTGGCACCATCCGGTGGCGGCCAATGGGCTGTCCAAGGTCCTGTTATGGTTCAAGCCGCCACAGAACTTGGTGCTTCCCAGGCAGCCACGGCGCTGGCCGTCCAAATTGGTGACCAATGGAGCAACATGGTTCAGCCGTTCTGGATCCTGCCGGTGTTAGCCATCTCCGGCTTGAAGTTACGTGATGTGATGGGCTACATGGTGCTGATCCTAATCTACCTCGGGGTCATCTACGCCAGCGCGATGCTGATTTGGGGCTACCTCGGCGCCTAACGGCTCTTATCTACGCTTAACGACTCTTGACTTACGGGACTGCCCCATGCCTTTTTTGATCGAAACCTTCGACAAGCCCAGCCGTCAGGCCCTACGCCTGGAGGTACGCCAAGCCCACCTGGAGTATCTGGATGCCAACGTAGTGACCTTATTGGCCTGTGGCGCCAAGCTTTCCGATGATGGCGAAACGGCGTCTGGCGGTATCTACCTAGTCGACTTGGATAGCCGCGAGGAGGCCGAGCACTTCATCGAGTCCGACCCATTCCACCAGACGGGGCTATTTGCCGAGGTTAAAATCGTGCGCTGGCGACAAGCCTATTTAAATCGAAAAAACACTCTGTAGCGCGAATACCTGTAGCACAACTACCCATGGAGAAGTGCAATGCTGTTTCATGTAGAAATGGTCGTAAAACTGCCGTCGGATATGCCCGCCGAGCAAGTGGCTGACATCAAAGCAAAGGAGAAAGCCTACTCTCAGGAGCTACAACGGCAAGGCAAATGGCGCCACCTATGGCGGATCGCTGGCAGTTACGCCAACGTCAGCATCTTCGACGTCAGTGACAATGCTGAACTCCACGATCTGATTAGCGGTTTGCCGCTGTTTCCTTATATGGATATCCATGTAAAGCCATTATGCCGTCATCCCTCTTCTGTACACCAAGGTGACGCGTAATAGCTAACGAGCGCGGCAGATCGTCGAATCTACAGAAGCGCTAACGCCATGCCCACCAACCGCTAGAGCATCGTAGTGTGTCTCTAGCGGTTGGTGGGCATGAGGGGTATGTGGTTATAGGAGTGCTTCTCTCTGCCTATACCTACTTGCGAGCCTCCAGTCCGAAGGCTTACGCCACACTGTGGTTCGAGGCGGTTAAAAGCACAGCCATAAGTTTTTGCGCAAACAGCACCGGAGCCTCTACCGACGGCACATGACCCACACCGTCAAATATCTCCAACGGTGTGCCGTCGAGTTCCGCAGCCAGAGCTTCCAGCGTCGCGGGCGGCGTGGCCATATCTTCGCTGCCGCCAAACAGCTGTATCCTGACCTTATGAGAGGCGCTCTTACCAGAAAGCTTTCCAGAAAACGTATCACGACCAAGCATTTCGCACAGTTGGGCGTAAGATTCATCGTCGCCACGGCCCATCTGTGTGCACCAGCCCGCTTTCAACGCAGGGCTTGCTTCAAACGCCTGAGGTGCAAACCAGCGCGGCACGATCTCTTCAGACATCGCTGCCAAGCCTTCTTGGCGCACCCGCCCTGCGCGGGTGTTCCAGAGATTAGGATTACCGATCACTGCGCCGGTATTGGTCAACGTGGCAGAGAGCAGCCGATCGCTATGCTCAGCAATCAACTGCTGGCCAACCACACCCCCAATGGACGTACCGGCAAAGTGAAAGCGCTGCGCGCCCGCAAGCTCTACCAGCGCCAATGCCTCCGCCGCTAGGTCAGCAGGGGTGATTTGTGCACCGCTGACCGCTTGGCTGGCACCGTGGCCGGGGAGATCCCAGGTCAGCACCCGATAGCGAGCCAGCAGTGCGGGAATCACGTCATCCCATACTGCCTGGCTCATGCCCAAAGGATGCGCCAGTACGACCAGCGGGTTCACTTCTGCGCCAAGCAGGCGATAAGCCACACTGCGGCCATTGATAGTATGAAAGGCCATGCTACCTCCGTTAAACGCGTTCAATCAGCGTGGCGATACCCTGGCCCACGCCTACACACATGGTGCACAATGCATAGCGCTTGCCGCTGTTTTGCAGCTCGTGAGCAGCGGTCATTAACAAGCGCGCACCGGACATACCCAGCGGGTGACCCAGGGCAATCGCGCCGCCGTTGGGGTTGACGCGAGGGTCGTCGTCTTTAAGGCCCAAGTCGCGCATACAGGCCAGCGCCTGGGCGGCAAACGCTTCGTTGAACTCAAACACATCAATATCGTTCATGGTGATACCGGTACGTTTGAGCAGTTTTTGCACAGCGGGTACCGGGCCATAGCCCATGATGCGCGGCTCAACGCCAGCGGTGGCCATGCCGATGATTTTCGCCATCGGCTTAAGACCGTGTTGCTTAACCGCGGCCTCGCTGGCTACCAGCATGGCGGCAGCGCCATCGTTAACTCCCGAGGCGTTGCCAGCGGTGACGCTACCACCTTCACGGAACGGCGTAGGCAACCCTGCCAGTTTTTCCAGGGAGGTTTCCCGCAGGTGCTCATCCTGATCAAAGATTAGCGGCGCCTGCTTGCGGCGGGGAATCTCGATGGCGGTGATCTCTTGGGCAAAGCGCCCCGCTTTTTGGGCGGCAGCGGCTTTCTGCTGAGAGCGTAGGGCAAAGGCATCCTGATCTTCCCGAGAGATAGTGAACTGCTCGGCGACGTTTTCCGCCGTTTCTGGCATCGAATCAACACCGTAGGCTTTCTTCATCAGCGGGTTGATAAAGCGCCAGCCGATGGTGGTATCTTCGATCTTTTGCCCGCGCGCAAAAGCGCCTTCAGCCTTTCCCATCACGTAGGGCGCTCGCGACATGGACTCCACGCCGCCTGCCAGTGCCAGCTCCATTTCGCCCGCTTTAATCGCGCGAAACGCGGTACCGACCGCGTCCATGCCCGAGCCGCACAGGCGGTTCATGGTCGTGCCGGGCACCGAAGTCGGGATGCCCGCCAGCAGCGACGACATACGCGCCACATTGCGGTTATCTTCACCGGCCTGGTTGGCGCAGCCCATAAACACTTCGTCAATGGCAGCAGGGTCGAGATCCGGCGCTTCCGCCAGTACGGCTTTAAAGATCGTCGCGGCGAAATCATCGGGGCGCACGCTGGCCAAGGTACCAGCGAAGCGGCCAATGGCAGTGCGGCGCGGGTGGCATAAATAGACATCACTCATACAAAGCTCCTTATTCGCCCGCGTGGGCCCGCTCGGTGCGTGCTTTCAGTTCGCGCAATATTTTAAGCTCGTTGGAATTCGGTTCCGGCGTGCTCTCTAACTGTTCGGCAAAGCGTATATCCCAGCCGGTCGCATCAGTCACTTGTTCACGGGTGACGCCAGGATGCAGCGATACCACTACCAGCTCTTTGGTATCCGGATCGGGCTTCATCACGCACAGGTCAGTAATGACACGGGTAGGGCCTTTGCCAATATTAGGCACGTTATCGCGCCCCTTGCCGTCACGTCCAAAGCCTAGCGTGGTGACGAAATCGACATCTTTCACAAACGCGCGCTTTGAGTGCTTCAAGGTAATAAACACTTCACCTGCATTGGTGGCGATTTCCGGTGCACCGCCGCCGCCTGGCAAACGAACCTTGGGCGCTTTGTAATCACCGATCAGCGTGGTGTTAAGGTTGGCAAAGCGGTCGATTTGCGCAGTGCCTAAAAAGCCCACATTGACTTTGCCACCCTGTAACCAGTAACGGAACATTTCTGGCACGGCCACCGTGGTCAACGCTGATTCGCACAGCTCACCGTCACCAATAGAGAGCGGCAGAATCTCAGGCTTGGTTTGCAGGGTGCCGGACTCATAAATCAGCACTACCTCAGGCGCATGGGTTAGGCGTGCCAGGTTGGCGGCTTCAGAAGGTAGACCAATACCCACAAAGCAGGTCATGCCATTTTCTAACGCACGGGCAGCGGTCACAGTCATCATTTCAGAAGAGGTGTATTCCTGACTCATTTGGCTTGCTCCTCTGCACCGTAGATATTCTTGTCGATCCATTGCGTAAAGGTATCGCGGTCACGAGCAATGGCATCCCACTCTTTATAGAAGCGGTTGCTGCGACCGTAGTAGCCATGGGTATACGAAGGCAGTGCGCCCTTTTCTGCCACGGCAACAGCACTAATCGCCCAGCCAGGAATCACGCAAGCATTGGGATGAGCGTTCAGGTCATCGACAATCTCTTCCACGGTGACAATGCTGTGCTTAGCAGCCAACACCGCCTCTTTCTGTACGCCAACAATACCTTCCACCAGCACATTACCTTGTCGATCTGCCCGTTGAGCGTGAATGATCGACACATCCGGCCGCACAGCAGGAACCGCTGCTAGGCGTTCACCGGTAAATGGGCACTCAATAAATTTGATTTGGTCATTCACGCTCGGCAGCTCGCTACCGACATAGCCACGCAGCACAGCCATCGGCAGGCCAGCAGCCCCGGCCTCAAAGGCGCAGGCCATCGCGGCATGACTGTGCTCAAGAATCTCAATTTTGCGCGGCCAGCCTTTCTCAACCGCATCGCGCAGTCGATGCAGCGAGCCCACGCCGGGGTTACCGCCCCAGGAGAAGATCACCTTTTTAGCACAGCCCGCGCCAATCAACTGGTCGTAGATGATATCGGGGGTCATGCGGATCAGCGTCAGGTCGCGCTTTTTCTGACGGATCACTTCGTGGCCCGCGGCAAACGGAATCAGGTGGGTAAAGCCCTCCATAGCAACGGTGGCGCCATCTTCGACGTAGCGCGCTACCGCGTCATGCAAGCTCAAGAACTCAGCCATAGGTCTCCTCCTGGCAGTGACTCTCGACAAGTTCGAATAACGAACTTTGATTTGTAGTGCGAGCAATTTACTCCCGTCATATTCACTCGTCAAACCCCACCAAGCACGCATACAAAAGGGGAGGCTAAGCCTCCCCTTTCGTCAACATAGGTAAAAACCCTGTCATTTCAGATAATTATTCATTCTTCAGACAAGCAGCCGCACGCGCTACTTGGCGTAAGCTACTACCAAGGTATAGCGTCGGGTCACAGGCGTTACGCAGCTCTTCATGAAGGAGGTATCTTTATGGTCTTTCTACTGCTTTTTGCCCTCGTACTGCTTCGCGTACCGTTTAAACGCAGGATTTTATGATGGCGTTTAAAGCGGCCTGGTAACCCTCCGTCCCAAGCCCCGCAATGACCCCATCTGCCCGCTGCGAGACATAGGAGTGATGACGAAAGCTTTCGCGTTTATGAACATTTGAGATATGCACCTCAATGACCCTACCTTCAAAGGCATTGAGCGCATCCAGGATAGCGACAGACGTATGGGTATAGGCGGCTGGGTTTATGATGATAGCTAGCGTGCCATCGAGACGCGCCGCATGGATGGCGTCAATTAATTCGCCCTCGTGATTGCTTTGAAAACAGCTGATATCCCAGCCCTGTCTCTCAGCTGTTTCAGCCAAAGCATTATTAACATCGTCCAGCGTCTCATAACCGTAAACGTCTGGTTGGCGAACACCTAAAAGATTTAAGTTAGGTCCGTGAAGAACCGTTACTTTTGGTTGTCCCACTGCTCATCTCCTTTCGTCGCATTACGTCACCCCACCTATTGCTGCCCGGTGGTGGAGCAAAGGATACTCCGCAGCATATCAAGGAAAGGGAATTGTTTGGACAATGCCGCTATGTAGAGTTTTTTTCGGCACCCTGAAGACCGAATACTTCGAACTGAACCGATTCTTCACCATTGAGCAGTTGAAACGAGGCATTGCCGAAACCATCCATCAAACCTAAAAGGTCAGTGTGCAGTAACTTTTCCCACACCTTCTAGTTAACGTTCCAGTGCTAAGCGGGCACAGGGAACGTCGACTGTAATAGCTCGATTGAAGGCGGGGAGATTTACTGTAGTATCGTCGAACGCAGCGGACCTACGGCGTCTCAGTCAGTGCGGGTCTGGGGCAACAAGTTCGCAATGCATTAACCCCGAAGGACACGGCTTTCCTTTCAAGAAGGGAAAAGCATGTTTGATAAGCCTAAAAGCTCAGGAAAGCGTCTCAAGCCTTTAGGCTACTTGAGTTACTTCAGCTCAACTTCAACAAAAGAAAAAGCGTTCTCGCCAATATTGATGACATTATGTTCGGTGCCTTCTAATTTAAAGAGAAATTTTATTGAGTAGTGAACCGCTATTATGGGGTTAGTTTTTATTGTCCCGTGAGAAAGCGCTGATGCACCTAAACAATAGCTTCTACAACCGATAAGTGTTTGGCCTGCGGTGTACTGTCAATTAACCTGACGTGCACCACAGGCTTCTCTGGGAACAAATCGCCGTCGTTAAGGCATCTGCCTCAATTGATCCAAAGCTTTTTTATAGTGGGCTCGCGCTGCTAACGCCTCTTCAAGCGTGACTTTTAAGAAGCGTACTTTCTGATGAGCTTCTGATGTGACCGAATTGATGCCATTTACTGGCAGCCTGAGCGTGAAAAGCAGTGTCACCGATAGGCTCTGTGCACAACACATATTAGCTGTACATTTCGAACCCAGTTATTGTGGCCTGCCTGGCTTCGGAGGATTGCCATGATTATCGATCAAAAAAACCTTAAACGCTTGCCACAACGGGCTCCGATAACGCTCTGGATGCCACACCAATGAAAAAATCCTGGTTAGCTTTAACCCACTGTTCAGCGAAACCAATTCTCCTCTTTCAAGCTCCCCTTCCACACTGCGATGAGAGAGGCAGCCCAAACCGAGGCCAGCTTTCACTGCTTGCTTGATGGCTTCATGCTGGCTGAGCTCCATACGCACCTGCAATCGTTCGACATGATGTAACACAGCGGCTTCAAATACTTCGCGCGTGCCTGATCCAGGTTCGCGCAGTATCCAGGCGGCAGCTCTGATATCAGCGTCATCAAGCCACTCCTTCCTGGCAAGGGGATGCTGTGGGAAACAGACAATCACAAGCTGGTCTTCGCACCATGTTTCACTCTTCAGGCGCGATTCGTGGCACTGCCCTTCGATCAGCCCCAAATCAGCATCAAAACGCAGCAGATCTGTAATCACCTCTCCCGTGTTACGCAATCGTAGCCGAAGATCCACCCTCGGGTTCTGATTGCTGAAGTATCCAGCCAGAGGGGGGAGCAGATAGGTACCTGTGGTAGCGCTGGCCGATATATTAAGCGTGCCCTGCAATTGGCTTTCAGGATCCTCAGCGACAGCAACAAAATCGGCCATACCTTCCAGAAGGCGCTCAGCACGGGGTAACAGGTAGCTTCCCATACTATTGAGCTGTAAGCGTCGGCCAAGCCGCTCGAAGAGCTCGACACCCAGATGACGCTCAAGATCTGAGAGCGATTGGCTAATAGTCGATTGAGACAGCTTCAAGTGATCAGCAGCAGCAATAACAGTGCCGTCACGAGCAACAGCGACAAAAACCTGTAACTGGCGAAAAGTCACATGAGGGGTCATATATCGTTTTTACCGAACAGCCATATGGTTATATGCTGATAACCATAAAGTATTTTTGTCCCTATGCTAGCCACGTATGCACCAACAAGAGAAAGCATCATGTGGCAAGGTCTGATTCTGTGTAGCACATTAACATTGGCAGGTTTTGGCTTGGCTAACCTCCCCGGACTCGCTTCCAAAGGTATTAGTCCATTGGTATTCGCCTTACTGTTAGGCTTGGTTGTGGGTAACCTACCTCTTGCACACCGCCTTCCAAGTACTCAACCTGGGCTAACATTCGCCACTCGCTGGCTGCTGCGGGGTGGCATTGTACTGTTTGGCCTGTCATTAACCCTGCAACAAGTCTTCGCCCTTGGCTTTAAGGTGTTGCTGTTGGATCTGGTGGTGATCTGCAGTGTTCTCATCATCGGCTATCAAATCGGCACCCGCATACTGGGTATGGATCGTGAAACAACACTATTAACAAGTGCAGGCAGTGCCATCTGCGGTGCCGCGGCGGTGCTCGCCACCGAAACGGTCATTCGTTCACGGCCCGCGGCCTCCTCCATAGCAGTCGCCACTGTCGTGCTGTTCGGCACAATGGGAATGCTTGTCTACCCTCTTTTATACCCGCTTGCAGGAATGAACGAAGGTCTCTTTGGTGTCTATATCGGTGCGACTGTCCACGAAGTCGCCCAGGTCGTGGCCGCTGCTGATGCGGTGGGCCCCGAGGCATTGGCCAGTGCGGTCATTGTCAAAATGGTTCGCGTGATACTGCTGCTGCCCTTCCTATTGATCGTCGGGCAATGGTGGCTTCGTCAGCAGGCCAGTGAATCAGGGTCAGCAGCGGGCAAGCCGGTGATCCCCTGGTTTGCCTTCGGCTTCATCGCCATGATTGTGTTCAACAGTATTATCCACTTGCCTAGCGGCCTCCATCAGATACTCGTTCTGGCGGGTCAGATTGCGTTGACCATGGCCATGGCCGCACTGGGGTTTGAAACCCGAATCGAAAAGCTCAAGGAGTTGGGTATCCGCCCTTTTATACTGGGGTTCATCCTGTTTGGCTTACTTCTGGTAGGGGGTGGCCTAGCCAGTCAGCTTCTGATGGGCTGAACAACCTGCGCGATATCACGCTCTTATCCGACTATGCCGATAAACACCGCGCGACCGGCAAGCCAATTCACTTAGTAGGCGTGGAGTTTTCAAGCGCTCGACGGCAGATAGCAGCGTTTGCGGTAGAGATGCTATAACACATTTCTGCTTAGCGCCCGAATAACACAAACTGCCAGCACCTGATCGGAGAACATCATGTCATCCCCCCTCGTGACGACCCAATGGCTGCAAGACAACCTAGATAATGAACGGTTAGTGCTGATCGATGCGAGCATGGCGACGGTGATTGGTAAAGAGCCTATCGTCTATGATCGCCCGGTGTGGATACCGGGTAGCCGCCAGATCGATCTTGAAGGCGTGCTTTGTGACACCGGCTCTTCTATGACCCACGCCTTTCCAACAGAGGAACAAGTCACTAGGGAAGCTCAACGGCTAGGCATTACGACCGAAAGCCTAGTCGTATTATACGATAATCAAGGCATCTATTCGGCGCCTCGGGCCTGGTGGATTTTCCGGTCAATGGGCGTTAAACACGTTTTTGTTCTGGATGGAGGATTGCCACAGTGGCTAGCCGAACAGCGGGACGTTGTTTCTACCATCACGGAAACGACAACCAAGCCAGGCAACTTCGTCGCCAACCTTGATCACAGTCGAGTGCGAAACTCAGCGTACGTTTTGCACCATCTGGACGATAGCCGAGTAACCGTTGTTGATGCCCGATCACGTTCACGTTTCCTGGCACAGGTGCCTGAACCCCGCCCTGGGGTGCGCAGTGGCCATATCCCCAATTCTCATAATCTGCCGTTTACAGAGGTGCTAGAGGGAAATTGTTTTAAACCTGTTAGCGAGCTGAAGGCAATCTTCATAACGCTTGCTCCGTCTCTCCAATCTAACAATGAACCCCAACTGGTGTTTTCCTGTGGCTCGGGCATCACCGCCTGTATCCTTCTGCTGGCTGCCGAACTAGCGGGATACCATCAGCTATCGTTGTACGACGGTTCTTGGGCAGACTGGGGGAGCGATGAATCACTCCCAGTGGCTTAGGCTTTGTATGAATGGCTCTGACCAATAGCAATGGACGCTTCACAAACCTCTACGCAAGCAGCAAGCGTCGGGCTTGAATTCGCTACACTCCAAGCACACAGAGGCTATGGGTCTCAACACGATGGCGAACGCTACGAAGTGCATAAAGGAACCAAAGGTGGGAAAACAGGGTGCCAACAAAAAAGCCCACGATTTCTCGTGGGCTTTTTCATTAATTTGGCGCGCCCGGTAGGAATTGAACCTACGACCTTCGGCTTCGGAGGCCGACACTCTATCCAACTGAGCTACGGGCGCTTTGGGTGCGTATCGTACCCGTGTGGGCGCGCTGTGTCCAGCTAGTCAGCGGTTTTACAGGCGCTTTGATTGACCGTTTTCCGCAGTGTGGTGCATGCTTTGGGAGCACTTCCTATCTTTAGTGAAACTGGGAACACACTATAATGAAAACTTTTGCACGTAACACGCTGGCACTGGGCATTTCACTGACGCTAGTAAGCGCCGCGAATGCCGCTGATTTTGCTGATATGGACCCCGTTACCCTGCGTTTGGCCCACGTGGTCAACGAGCAAGATGGTTTCCATATCGCCGCGACCAAGTTTGAAGAACTGGTGGAAGAACGCACCGATGGCAAGGTCAACATCGAGATCTACCCTAATGCTTCCCTAGGCGACGAGCGCACGCTACTGGAAGGCATGCAGATCGGCACCGTGGATATGGGGCTGATTACCAACGGTCCGGTGGCCAACTTTGTGGAAGAGATGGCGGTGTTTGAACTGCCGTTCCTATTTCCTTCACCAGAAGCCGCTTATGGCGTGCTAGATGGCCCGATCGGCCAGGAGCTGCTAGATAAGCTGTCTGATGTAAACCTGAAAGGCTTGGCCTACGCAGAGCGCGGCTTCCGCAACCTGACCAACAGCGAACGCGCGGTGAATTCACCGGAAGATTTGGATGGGCTACGCATTCGTGTGATGGAAAACCCGGTGTACACCGACACCTTCCGCGAGCTGGGTGCCAACGCTATTCCCATGGCATGGACAGAAGCGCTGACCGCCATGCAGCAGGGCACTATCGACGGCCAGGAAAACCCGGTGAACGTTATCCATTCGTTCAAGCTGGATGAAACCCAGAACTACATGACCCTTTCCCGCCATACGTATGCCCCGGCCATTTTTGTAATGGGCATGCCCGTTTGGAACCAACTGCCTGAACAGGCACAAGCCGTACTGAAAGAAACCGCCCAAGAAGCCGCCGAACACGAGCGCCAAGTGAATGCAGATATGGAAGCCGAGCAACTGGCGGCGCTGCGCGAAGCCGGTATGGAAATCAACGAAACGCCGGATATGGAAGCCTTCCAAGCTGCCGTGGCGCCTGTATATGAGAAGTACGGCGAGCAGTTTGGTGACTACCTGCCGCGCATTCAGGAGGCACTTAAGTAAACGGTCTTTGCTACCTGCCCGACTTCCCGTAGCGTGAGGTTGGTTTTATTGAAGTGACCGATAGCTGTTTGCGCAGTGTCAACGTACTGCGTGAACAGCCTTTGCCAATTAGAGACGCCTGATGACTGAACTAACCAATATAAAGTTGGCAACGAGACTACATAAGATAAATCTCAATTTATTATTGGTTTTTCATACGCTTTATTGGAAAAGGAGCTTAACCCTTACCGCAGAAGCGCTCTGCCTAAGCCAGCCAGCCGTCAGCCATTCGCTAAAGAAGTTACGCCTGCTGATGGATGACCCGCTATTTATTAAAACGCTGGATGGCATGCAGCCAACTCCGCTTGCCCGGCAGATGGATGCCGCTGTGGCCAAAGGGGTGTTTTACTTCGATCAGGCGGTGTATAGCAACAGCGAGTTCTCACCGGCCACATCGAAACGCGAGTTTCGTGTCAGCCTGGTGGACTATGTAAGCCAGCAGTTACAACCTAAGCTTATTCAGCACTGTTTAACCCATGCGCCCGACTTATGCTTCAATATGTTGTCTACCCGCATAGCCAGTGCCGAAGATGCTCAGCACGCCATACAAGCCCACGATATCGACCTCGCCATGGTGCAGTTGGAAAGCTTGCCACTCACCTCTTATCACGAATACCTGTTTGATGATGTGATTGGCTGTGTTGGTGATGCTTCCCTATACGGAGACAACAACACGATCACGCTTGACGCTTTTTTAAACGCCCCACAAATCGCATTATCTCACCGCGAAGACAGCCCATTGTTAATCAATGAGAAGCTGAGAATACTGGGGTTAGAACGCAAAATCGTCGCCAAAACACCCTATATCACTCCTCTCCAAGAGATACTGGTCTCGACGAATTTACTCTGTGTGGTGACTGAGAGTGCCGCCAAGGTGATTTGTCGCAACAATAGCCTGAAGTTCTACGCCCTGCCCCTAGATGTAGCGCCCTTTAAAGTATGCCTATGCTGGGATGAAAGGAAGGATCACGACTCAGGCATACACTGGTTAAGATCGCTAATTAGGGAGCTGATAACACCCGCTCCCTAAGGCTGGCGATACTTACTGACCATTCAGGCAAACGCTAGTCCAGCGCTATCACTTTGCCGGGGTTCAATAGACCTTTGGGATCCAGCGCGGTTTTCAGGCGTTTCATTAAGGCAATCTCCTCACTGGTACGAGAAACTGACAGATAGTCCTTTTTCTCAAGACCAATGCCGTGTTCTGCAGAAATGGAACCGCCAAACGCTTTCAGAGACGAATAGACAAGCTGTTCAACCTGGCGTCGGCTGTCCGGGCTATCGTCACGTACCGTGATCATAATGTGTAAGTTGCCATCACCAAGGTGACCAAATACCACCATTTTGCCTGATTGAGGCCACTGGGCTTCAAGGTTCTCTTCTAAAATATCGACATACGCTTGCATACTGGGAATCGGCAGGCTGACATCGTAGGAGAACATCGGTTTCAGCTCGTTCACCAGCACTTCGATATCTTCTCTTATGGCCCAGATCGCCTGACGCTGGGCTTGGGAGCTCGCCAAGGCCGCATCGGTGATCAAATCGACCTCTAGTGCCTTTTGCAGCACTTGGGAAAAACGCTCGGCGTCCTCGGCCTCATCCAGCCCCAACGTTTCAATAATGGCGTAGAAAGGTGAGTTATCCGCTAGTACAGGCGCATTCTTACCGCTTTCGGTGGTCATCAGTTTATAGTGATTATTCCACAGCGCTTCAAAGGCACTGAGGCTATTGGCTAGCTCACGAGAGACAAGATTCAGCAGTTGAGTCAACGCATCGAAAGAGGGCACCGCCACTAATGCCGTTTGCTCGCTGGGCATGTCGGGTTGTAACCGTAGTACTGCACGGGTCACGATTCCCAACGTACCTTCACTGCCAATAAACAGCTGCTTCAGATCGTATCCTGCATTGTTTTTCAGCATTTTATTCAATGAGCTCACTACGGTGCCGTCGCTAAGTACAGCCTCTAGTCCCAGTACCTGCTGGCGCATCATGCCGTAGCGTATTACCCGTATACCACCCGCATTGGTGGCGATGTTGCCACCAATGGTGCAAGAGCCTCTTGCCCCCAAGTCAAGTGGGAACTGCATATCGATCTCTTGCGCTGCTTCCTGTACGCGCTGCAGGGTCACCCCAGCCTGAGCTAGAACTGTGGAACCAACCGGGTCGATCTCCTCTATTTGATTCATCAACTCCAGTGACACGACGATTTCGCCCGGGCTTGCCACCCCGCCATGCACAATGCCGGTCATGCCCCCGTGTGTCACCACAGGCTGGTCAGCCTGATAACACAAAGCCATAACACGGCTCAGCTGTTCTGTGCTGCGCGGCCTAACAATCGCCTTAGCGCGACAAGGCGCCCCTGTAAACCAATCTACGCTGCGCTGCGAGACATCATCACCAAGCAGTACCCCCGAAGGACCGACGATTGCAACAAGGTCGTTCAGCAACTTATCCATTTCTTATTCCTGATTTAGCTGACCACACCATTGGTTTAAGCACTTGGCGTTTAAAACCCTGTAGTGCTTCATTCAAAAGTGCGCAATTAAAAGTAACCTCTTGCAGGTTATCGCCAACCTAAAAATCACTCAAGTACAAGTTATATAAAGTTTTTTCGGATTAGCAGAACGAATAGTGGAATAAAAATAAGTAATTTGCCCCCTATAATCAATGTGATATAGATGAGCATTAAGAAGATAATAAAACCACGCCTCAATATAATTAAAACCACTAATTCTTAGGAGATAATGTGAGTAACCTTGCCTGCTTTACGCTGAACGCTGTGACTAAATCGGCACGCCAACTTAAACAGCTAACTCTTCCCCTTATTGGTGTAGGTCTACTCAGCTTGCCCCTCGCTGGACAAGCGGAAGAGATAGCCCCTACTACGCTGCGCCTAGCCCATGTAGTGAATACGGAAGATACTTACCATATTGCTGCTGAGCGCTTCCAACAGCTGATTAGCGAACGTACCGATGGCGCGGTTAGCGTGGATATTTATCCGAATGCCTCGCTGGGCGATGAGCGCACTTTATTAGAAGGTATGCAAATCGGCACTGTGGATATGGGCATTATCACCAACGGGCCGGTGGCTAACTTCGTTGATGAGTTCTCCGTTTTCGAGCTCCCGTTTCTCTTTCCTAGCTCCGAAGCGGCCTATACTGTGCTGGATGGTGAAATCGGCCAGGAAATCCTAGGCAAATTACAGGATGTGAACCTGAAAGGATTGGCATACGCTGAACGTGGCTTTCGGAATATCACTAATAGCCAGCATGCAATCAATGCCCCTGAAGACCTTCAAGGCCTAAGGCTGCGGGTCATCGAAAATGAGGTTTATGTTGATACATTCCGCGGGCTCGGTGCCAACGCTGTACCCATGGCCTGGACAGAGGCATTAACCGCCTTGCAGCAAGGCACTATTGATGGCCAAGAGAACCCCGTTAACGCTATTCATGCCTTCAACCTTGCGGAAACCCAGGACTACCTAACGATGACTCGGCATATTTATGCGCCAGCAACGTTTATTATGAGCCTTCCCGCCTGGAACGGCCTCCAGGTAGAGCTTCAGCCCATTGTTCTGGATGTCGCCAAGCAAGCATCTGCATACGCAAGAGAGCAGAATGCTATCATGGAAGCTGAACAACTGGCTGAGCTTCGCGAGGCGGGCATGGAGATCAACGAAACTCCAGATATTGAAGCCTTCCAGACCGCCGTGGCGCCAGTGTATGAGAAGTATGGCGAGCAGTTTGGTGATTACCTACCGCGCATTCAGGAGGCGCTAAATCAGTGATGGCGTTTGCACAGCCACTTTTAACACTATTGAAACGTAGCGAACGCGGGCTGGATGCCATCATCCAGCCCGTGGTCTTTGCAGGCATGGCAGCATTAATTGGTGTGATCACTCTGCAGATTGTGTCGCGGGTGCTGTTCAGCGCCGTTGGCTGGACGGAAGAAGTCGCGCGCTTTCTACTGGTGTGGATTACGTTTTTAGCCAGCAGCTTAGCCTTCCAGCGCGGGCGGCATATCGCCGTGACCTTTGCCGTGGATGCGCTTCCCCTGCCCTTGCGCAAGCTGGCGCGCTTGGCTGCACTGGCGGTGGTGCTGGCGTTTATGATCGCGCTAATCGTGATTGGCTACCGCTATATGCAGGTGCAAAGCTTTCAGAAATCCGCCTCACTGCGGCTTTCGATGACCTACATCTATGCAGTCATTCCACTTTCTGCCGCCATCATGGCGTGGTACGCCCTGGTGGATATGATCGACGTACTGGTGAACGGTGAGCCGACGGTCGCCGCGCCGGAGGAGCCACTATGACTCTGGTGCTGTTCGGGCTGTTCTTCCTGTTTATGCTACTGGGAGTGCCGATTGCCTTTGCGATTGGCGCAAGCACGCTTTATGCGCTGTACCAGTCGGGCGTGCCACTCATGGTGGTCACCCAGCAGATGTTCCAGGGCATTAACTCGTTTGCTCTGGTCGCTATCCCGATGTTTATTCTGGCCGGTGACTTAATGGCCCAGGGTAAGGTTAGCGAGCGGCTGGTGAGCTTTGCCGATTCGTTAGTCGGCTTTATGCGCGGCGGGCTTTCGGTGGTATCGGTAATGGCAGGCATGTTCTTCGCAGCTATCTCCGGCTCTGGTGCGGCCACCACCGCCGCAGTGGGTTCAAGCCTAGTGCCAGAGCTTAAGCGTAAAGGCTACGATCCTGCCTCAGCGGCGAGCTTAATTGCTGCCAGCGGTACGATTGGCGTTGTGATTCCCCCTTCGGTGCCGATGATTATCTACGCGGTGATTGCTCAGCAGTCGGTATCAAAGCTGTTTTTGAACGGCTTTTTGCCGGGGCTGGCAATGGGGCTGGGGCTGATGGCCATTGCGATCACTCAGGCCTATAAGCGCCAGTACCCCAAAGGCACACCGCTGTCGCTGCCGACCATTTGGCGCACGCTGAAAGCGGCTAGCTGGGGGCTGATGACGCCGGTGATTATTCTGGGCGGTATCTTCTCGGGCATTTTCACGCCTTCAGAAGCGGCCGTGGTCGCAGTCAACTATGCGCTGCTGGTGTCGCTGTTTGTGTATCGGGATTTAACCCTGCCCCAGGTGTATAAGCTGCTGATTCGCTCGGCGATGACCACCGCGGTGATTATGCTGGTGATTGCCATGTCGGCAGTACTCAGCTGGACACTTTCAAGCTGGCAGGTACCCGGCGCCATCGCCCAGGCAGTGCTGTCGCTTTCCACCAACCCCTACGTGATTATGCTGCTGGTCGTGGCCGTGATTCTGCTCACGGGGGTGTTTATCGAGACCGCTAGCGCTTTGATTATTCTTACCCCGGTGTTGCTGCCGCTGGTACTGCAATTGGGCATCGACCCGATCCACTTTGGTTTGATTATTGTGGTGGGGCTATCGATTGGCATGATTCCCCCGCCGGTTGCGATCAACCTCTATGTGGCTTCGTCAGTCACTCAGCTACCGCTGGAGCGCATCACTCGGGCAATTATCCCGTATCTTTTAGGCTTGATTGGGGTGCTGCTATTGGTGGTTTATGTACCGATCCTGCTGGGCTGGTCGGGAAGTTAACGCTGGGCTGAAATGAAAAAGGGGCTTGCCATGTGGCAGCCCCTTTTTTTTCTACTACGTTCTTTCTACTAC
>NZ_JABUZF010000258.1:79346-85994 GCF_014897885.1 Halomonas sp. 3D7M
GCGTGTTTGCTACTGCTGGCTGTTTAACAAGGCGTATTTTCAGCCAGCAGGAGCATAGCGTTAGGCTTAAAACTCTTCCCAGTCGTCTTCGCCAGCGTTAACCGGAGCAGGCTTAGAAGAGAGCACGGGGCGCTTGAGCGCCTGTTGCGCACTTGGTGTGCTAGAAGGCAGAGACTGACGCGGTTGGTTTAACGCTGGCCGTGTCGATGAAGCTTGTGGCTCATCGTCGCCAAGCACAAAGGTGTTGATCAGCTCATTAAGGTGCTCGGCATGACGGCGCATGTTGCTAGCAGCTGTAGTGGATTCCTGCACCATGGCAGCGTTTTGCTGGGTCATGGTATCCATTTCCGCGACGGCGGTGTTGATCTGGCCAATACCGCTACTTTGCTCCTTGGCACCCGCCGTAATCTCGCCGATCACATCAGTTACCTTGGAGACACTTTCCACAATGTCATGCATCGTCGCACCCGCCTTACGCACTAGCTCGGCACCGGTGTGGGTGTGCTTAACAGAGCTATCAATCAGCGTACGAATCTCTTTTGACGCATTGCTAGAGCGGCTAGCCAGTGTGCGTACTTCTTGCGCGACGACCGCAAAGCCACGGCCATGCTCACCCGCCCGTGCGGCTTCCACCGAGGCGTTAAGCGCCAGAATGTTGGTTTGGAAAGCGATGGCGTCAATCATGGTGATGATTTCGCTGATACGCGTCGCCGAGTCGTTGATATCGTGCATCGTCCGCTCGACCTGTCCCATGGCTTCTTCACCATGTTGGGCTACTTCAGCAGTGGACTGCACCAGCTGATTGGCCTGCTGGGCATTATCTGCACTGTGATTCACAGTCGAGGTAATTTCTTCCATGGAAGCCGACGTTTCCTGCAGGTTGGCAGCAGCCTGCTCGGTACGGGTGGCCAGTTCCTCGGAACTATGGGAGATTTCTCCCGCCGAATGATAAACACTCATGGTGCTACGGCGCACATCACGCAGGGTTTCCTGCATGCGCTCGACAAAGGCATTGAACTGAACCGCTAGGTTACCCACCTCGTCATTGCTTTCTACCGCTAGGCGGCGAGTAAGGTCGCCACGGCCTTGAGCGATATCGTGCATAGCGCTGGCGGTGCGTTTAATCGGCCCGACGGTGCGACGCACAAAGCCAAATGCGAGCAGCGCCACTGCTAGAAACAAGGCGGCACCCAACAAAATAGCGAACAGGATAGACTGGCGTAGATCCGCGTTAGCGGTCGCCTCAAGTTCTGCAACAACCGCATCAACATCGGTGACGTAAACCCCGGCACCGATCATCCAGCCCCACTTTTCTAGACTCTCTACATACGAGTGCTTCGGCTCAATCTCGCGGGTGCTTGGGTACTCCCATAAGTAACTATGGAAACCGCCACCGTTCTTGGCAACCTGCAGAATATCGCGAATAAGGTAATTTCCGTCTGGGGTTCTTACGTCCATCATGTTGGTACCTTCACGCTCTGGCGCAGGGGCCGTCACGATATTGTTACCATCGAAGTCGTAGATAAAAACGTAGTTATTACCTTCAAAGCGCATGGCGCGCACGATCTCGGCTACCTGCTGTTTGGCTTCCTCATCATTGGCACCTGCTTGCTCATAAATAGGGGAAATAGCGGACGTCGCCATTTGCACAATATCGCGCACTGCATTGCGGCGCTCTTCAATCAGCACCTCACGCTGATTCGCCAGCGTCTCATGGGTGTTTTGAATGCGTCCGTAGGCGTCAAACGCGACTAACCCTGCGGTCACTATGAAAAGCGGCAGTAGGACAAGCATCAGCACCTTAGCCTGTAAGCTAAGGTTCCGTTTTGGCAAGGTCGAAGCAGGAGGAGGAGTAGCCATAAAGTGTTTCTCAGTAGGTCAACGGAAGAATTTTTAATAGTTTTATGTGTTTTTTATCGACCTAACCTGTGTCAACTTTAACCACTTCGCGTACTTTTTGTTTATGAACAGCAAATTAACGCGCAAAATTGCGCTTTCATAACCTACGTTAAGGTTATCTTCGGCCTACCCGTCCACTGTAGGGGTGTGGTGGCCAAGGATGGCCCGTTTTAGCAAGCCGCTAGCCACCTATTTTTGACTGCGCTGCCCCCTATTGGGGCAGCGCAGTTTTTTATGGTGGGCACGATTGCCATCATCAGCCGCTGCCAGCCCCCGCCTCTAAACACTGGGTGATAAACGTCGAACCGCCTTCCCCAACGTCATAAGAAATCAGGAATTTCAATAACACTACCGCATTGATGGGGACTATAGCCCGGCAAACGATGCACCGCTTCTTGAAAGGAATCGCTACGTAACGCCTGCAAGAAGTCATCGAACTTCGGCTCCTTTAAGGAGTGATAGTGACAGGCCAATACGTAGTCCTCAGTGGCTAACGGCACAAAATCAAGCCCAAACCGTTGCGCGGCAGCCGCTACACCAAAGCCGGTATCCGCCATTCCCGCAGCGACATAGGCCGCCACCGCTGAGTGGGTATACTCCTCAATTTCGTAACCATCCACGTTGGTTGCTGAAATGCCGGCTTCGGCCAGCAGGTTGTCTAACAGCTCCCGGGTACCCGACGATGCCTGACGGTTTATAAACCGTACCGGCCTGTTGGCCAGAGCGGCAACGCCATCAATTTCCAGTGGGTTACCCGGCGCCACCATTAACCCCTGTTGACGTGCGATAAATCCCATTAGTCGATGATTGCGGGGCTTGAGCAGACGACGGTATTTGCGTCGCGCCTTCTCACCCACGTTACCCCGGGGTAGGTGGCAGCCCGCCAGATCACAGCTATTGCGGTTAAGCGCGGCTAGCGCTTCCAAAGGGCTGCAGTACTGCAGGTCTAGCTGGAGCTCACCCAGATGTTGTGGCAATAGCTCTATCGCAAAACCATGGCTGGCATGCAGGCGCAGAACGGGTTGAATACCTTCCTGGTGCTGTTGGATAGCAAGATTAAGCTCAGATCCCAGGCTATCAAGCTGTGGGCTTAACCGAGCAGTGGCTCGCTGTTCGGCCCATAGCAACTTTTCCCCCAGCGGCGATAACCGCGCCCCGCGCCCACGCTCAAGTTCAACAAGCGAGACACCAAAAAACTCCCCGCCCTGGCGCAGTAAATTCCACGCGTGACGATAGGAAATCCCTGCTTCCTCGGCGGCAAGAGTCAACTTGCCATGACGATGCACTGCCCCCAGCAGGCGCAAAAGGTTGGTATCGAGCCGATGCCCATCGTCATCGCTAAAGCACCAGGTGGGCGTTACCTTGATTCTTTTCATAGGCACACTATTTCATATTTTTAAGTCGATAACTTGATGCTAGCTTTGTCTTAACCGTGATGCACGCCTTTTTAAATATGAAAAGTAGTGCATATTTAAAACATAATAAGCAGTCGCGAGGCAGGCACCATGAACCATTCTCAGGAGTGGGCACCACAGGCTATTCAGGCCGAAGTCGACGCCCTGAAGCACAAGCCCGGCGCCCTACTGCCGATCCTCCATGCCCTCCAAAATCGTTTCGGGTTTATCCCCGAGGCAGCAGTCCCCATCATCGCTGAAGCGCTAAATCAAACCCGCGCCGAAGTACACGGTGTCATCAGCTTCTATCACCACTTTCGCACCGCGCCGCCAGGCCGCCACGTGGTTCAGATCTGCCGCGCCGAGGCCTGCCAGGCGGTGGGCGCACGCCAGCTCGAAGCCCATGCTAAGACGCGCCTAGGGGTCGATTACCATCAGACGACCGGCGACCGTGAGATCACCCTTGAAGCGGTGTACTGCCTGGGCAACTGCGCCTGCGGCCCGTCCATCCGTGTAGACGACAGCGTGCGCGGGCGGGTAACCCCTGAGGCCTTTGATGCACTGTTGGATGAGCTGCAAACCCGGCCGCTGGAGATAATGGCATGAGCATCCGCATATTCGTTCCTCGCGATACCACCGCACTGTCCCTGGGCGCTGATGCCGTCGCCAACCGATTGGAAAAAGAGCTAGCCGCCCGAGGCCAATCGATTTCCCTGGTGCGTAATGGCTCCCGCGGGCTTGCTTGGCTTGAGCCGCTGGTGGAAGTTGAGACGCCTATTGGGCGGTTCGCCTATGGTCCCGTCACCGTCAACGACGTCGCGGCGCTGCTCGACAGCGGCCTGTTAGAGGGTAACGTCAGCCATCCCCTGGCGCTGGGGCCCACAGAGGAGATTGACTACCTCGCCCGTCAGCAGCGCCTGACCTTCGCGCGTATCGGTATTACTGACCCGCTGTCGATTGAGGATTATCGCGCCCACAGCGGTTTTTGCGGCCTGGAGGCAGCGCTGCAGCGCGAACCGCAGGATATTGTCGAGGAAGTCAAAGCCTCCGGCCTGCGCGGGCGCGGCGGGGCCGCCTTCCCCACCGGTATCAAGTGGCAGACCGTGCTCGACACCCCTGCCGATCAGAAATATATCGTCTGCAATGCCGACGAGGGCGATTCCGGTACCTTCGCCGACCGGCTGGTAATGGAATGCGACCCTTACATGCTGATCGAGGGCATGGCGATTGCCGGGCTCGCGGTGCAAGCGACTCAGGGCTATATCTACCTGCGTTCTGAATATCCGCTTGCTAAGGAGGTGCTTGACGAGGCGATTGCCCGCGCCGAACAAGCTGGCTATCTGGGTGATAACCTGCGGGGCAGCGGTCGCGACTTTCACTTGGAAGTGCGTCTGGGCGCTGGCGCGTATATCTGCGGTGAAGAGACCTCCCTGCTCGAAAGCCTAGAAGGTAAGCGCGGCCTGGTGCGCTTCAAGCCACCACTGCCCGCCATTGAAGGACTATTTGGCCGTCCCACCGTGGTCAACAACGTGCTCTCGCTGGCTGCCGTACCCTTCATTCTTGCCGAAGGCGCCGAGGCCTACGCCACCCACGGCATGGGGCGCTCGCGAGGCACGCTGGCACTGCAACTGGCGGGCAACGTGAAGCACGGCGGGCTGGTAGAGCTGGCGTTCGGTACCACCCTGCGCACCCTGATGGAGACATTCGGCGGCGGCACGCTAAGCGGCAAACCACTACGCGCCGTGCAGGTGGGCGGCCCGCTAGGCGCTTACCTGCCGGAATCTCAGTGGGACTTGCCGCTGGACTACGAAGCCTTTGCTGCTGACAGCGCCGTACTGGGCCACGGTGGCGTAGTGATGTTTGACGAAAGCGTCGACATGGCTGAACAGGCGCGCTTCTCGATGGAGTTCTGCAAGGTGGAGTCCTGCGGTAAGTGTACACCTTGCCGTATTGGCTCAACCCGTGGCGTGGAAGTAATTGACCGTATCCGCGCCAACCAAAACCGCGAGGCCAACCTCGCCCTGCTCCATGACCTCTGCGAAACGATGGTGGATGGCTCGCTCTGTGCCATGGGTGGTATGACGCCCTTTCCAGTGCAAAGCGCCCTCGCGCATTTTCCTGATGATTTTCAGCGGACGGCGAACGGAGATAACTCATGATCAACCATTTCGACCCCCGTCAGCACTCTAGCAACGTCGAGTACAACAAAGACCTCGGTACGCCTTTCCCAGCCTCGGCTGCTGACGCTGCTTTGGTGAGCCTCAATATCGACGGTGTGACCATCAGCGTGCCAGAGGGCACCTCGGTACTCCGCGCCGCGGCACTGGCGGATATTAATATCCCCAAGCTCTGCGCTACTGACAGCCTGGAGCCTTTCGGCTCCTGCCGGTTGTGCGCGGTACAAGTAGAGGGACGACGAGGCATGCCCGCGGCCTGCACCACACCGGTGGCTGAAGGTATGAAGGTGACCACCCAAAACGAACGTCTGGCCAAGCTGCGGCGTAATGTGATGGAGCTATACATCTCGGACCACCCGCTGGACTGCCTGACCTGTCCCGCCAACGGCGACTGCGAACTGCAGGACATGGCCGGTAGTGTGGGGCTGCGCGAAGTGCGCTACGGGTTCGAAGGCGAGAACCATCTTGAAGCCGTCAAAGACGAAACCAACCCCTACTTCAGTTTCGATCCTAGCAAATGCATCGTCTGCTCACGCTGTGTGCGCGCCTGCGAAGAGGTGCAGGGCACCTTTGCCTTGACCATCGATGGCCGCGGATTTGAATCCAAGGTGTCAGCGGGGCAGGCCGACTCGTTCATGGATTCAGACTGTGTTTCCTGCGGTGCCTGCGTTCAGGCCTGCCCAACAGCCACGCTGATGGAAAAGAGCGTCATCGACCACGGTGTTCCCGAGCACAGCGTCGTGACCACTTGTGCTTACTGCGGTGTGGGCTGCTCGTTCGAAGCGCAAATGAAAGGCGACCAGTTGGTACGCATGGTGCCCTACAAGGGCGGCGATGCTAACCATGGCCACTCTTGTGTCAAGGGCCGCTTCGCCTTTGGCTACGCCACCCACCCGGATCGCCTGACCACACCGATGATCCGCGACAGCATCGACCAACCCTGGCGCGAGGCCAGCTGGGAAGAGGCGATCCGCTTTGCCGCTAGCCGCTTGAAAGCGATTCAGGCCGAGCACGGCCGCGAGAGCATCGGCGGTATCACCTCATCGCGCTGTACCAACGAAGAGACCTATTTGGTGCAGAAGCTGATTCGCGCCGCGTTCGGCAACAACAACACCGACACCTGCGCGCGGGTCTGCCACTCGCCCACTGGCTACGGCTTGAAGACCACGCTGGGCGAA
>NZ_JABUZF010000258.1:86016-87792 GCF_014897885.1 Halomonas sp. 3D7M
CGCCGGTACCCAAACCTTTGACTCAGTCATGCAGGCCGATGCGATTATCGTGATTGGCGCCAACCCCACCGACGCCCACCCAGTGTTTGGTTCGCTGATGCGCAAACGCTTGCGCCAGGGGGCGAAGCTGATCGCCGCCGACCCTCGCCGCATCGACCTTCTAAAGACCCCGCACATGAGCGAGGCCCAACATCTGCCGCTGCGCCCGGGCACCAATGTGGCGTTGATCAACGCCCTCGGCCACGTGGTGGTCACCGAAGGTCTTGAAGACCAGACATTCGTGGCCAAGCGCTGCGATACCGAGGCCTATCACAGCTGGCGCACCTTTATCAGTGAGCCACGCCACTCCCCGGAAGCCAGCGAAGCGATTACCGGCGTGCCCGCCGAAGCCGTACGCCAAGCGGCGCGCACCTATGCTAAAGCAGCTAATGGCGCCATCTACTACGGCTTGGGTGTGACCGAACACAGTCAGGGCTCCACCATGGTGATGGGAATCGCCAACTTAGCCATGGCTACCGGCAATATTGGCCGGGAAGGTGTCGGTGTGAATCCGCTGCGCGGTCAAAACAATGTGCAGGGCTCCTGCGACATGGGCTCCTTCCCCCACGAGTTGCCGGGCTACCAGCACGTGGCCGACCCCATCGCCCGCGGCCGCTTTGAGTCCGTGTGGGGCGTGAAACTCGACGACGAGCCGGGGCTGCGCATTCCCAATATGTTCGACGCCGCCATCGAAGGTACCTTTAAAGCGCTCTACGTGCAGGGCGAGGACATCGCCCAATCCGACCCCAACACCCAACACGTTGAGGCGGCACTACGCTCGCTGGACTGCCTGATCGTGCAAGATATTTTCCTCAACGAAACGGCCAAGTTCGCCCACGTGCTGCTGCCCGGTTCAAGCTTTCTGGAAAAAAACGGCACTTTCACCAACGCCGAACGGCGCATCAACCGGGTGCGCAAAGTGATGCCAGCGCTTGCTGGTAAGGAAGACTGGGAAATCACTCAGGACCTGGCCAATGCGCTGGGCTACCCGATGCACTACGCCCATCCGTCCGAGATCATGGACGAGATCGCCCAGTTAACGCCAAGCTTTGCGGGCGTCAGCTACGCCAAGCTGGAGGAGCGCGGCAGTCTGCAGTGGCCCTGCAACGCCGAGTACCCGTTGGGCATGCCAACCATGCACGAGGTTGACTTCCCCATTGGCCTGGGGCGCTTTGCGATTACCGAGTACGTGGCCACTGAAGAGCGCGCTAACCGCCGCTTCCCACTACTGCTCACCACCGGGCGGATTCTCAGCCAATACAACGTGGGCGCCCAGACCCGGCGTACCGACAACCAGCGCTGGCACGACGAGGATGTATTGGAACTGCATCCCTCTGATGCGGAACTGCGCGGCGTGCGTGACGGCGACTGGTTGGGCATTACCAGCCGCTCGGGCNNNNTTCCCAGCCGCTCGGGCCAGACGGTGCTACGCGCAAGGCTCAGCGAACGCATGCAGCCGGGGGTGGTTTACACCACCTTCCACCACCCCGGCAGCGGCGCTAACGTTATCACAACGGATAACTCGGACTGGGCTACCAACTGTCCGGAATATAAAGTCACTGCGGTACAGGTGGAAAAAGTCAGCCAACCCTCTGCCTGGCAGCAGCGCTTTAACACTTTCGACCTGATCCAGCGTGACCATCTGGCCAACGCTCATCAGGAGGCGCCATGAGCACCCACCACACACGCGACGCGGTAGCGCGCCAGCCGGTGGAGGTGCGTCGGGGCGCTAACGGC
>NZ_JABUZF010000258.1:87853-88840 GCF_014897885.1 Halomonas sp. 3D7M
GGCCTTAGAAAGGCCAGTAGCACTGGTCTACAACGGCATCTCCCATGCGGTGATGATGGCAAGCCCCGCCGACCTTGAGGATTTTGCCCTCGGCTTTAGCCTTTCCGAAGGTATCCTGGCCAATATCACCGAGTGCTATGACCTCGATATCCACGAAGCGCCTCAGGGCCTCACCGTTCACCTCACCATTGCCAGCCAACGGATAGCTGAGCTCAAGCAGCGGCGGCGCAGCCTAACAGGGCGTACCGGCTGCGGCCTGTGCGGCACCGAAGCCCTGGAACAAGCCATTCGTCCGATCCCCTCTGTCGTGGCACCGTCGCTTAGCGATGCTGCCATTCAGCGCTCCCTGCAGCAATTGGCCACCCACCAGCCGCTGCAAGCAGCCACTGGCGCTAGCCACGGTGCCGCCTGGTGCGATACCCAGGGTCGCCTCCTACGGCTACGCGAGGATATCGGCCGCCACAACGCGTTGGACAAACTGATCGGCGCCCTCGCCCGCGAAGCTGTTCCCCTCGAAGAAGGGTTCGCGCTAGTCACCAGCCGCGCCAGCTACGAGATGGTGCACAAGTGCGCTAGCGCGGGCATCGGCGCACTGGTGGCTGTCTCGGCGGCCACCGCGCTGGCCGTGGAACAGGCCCAAGCGTCAGGCCTACTACTGGCAGGCTTTGCGCGGCCTGGTCGCCACTTGATTTACCACCGCCCCATTACAACGGCTCTTGCCCACGGCTGAGGAGACACTCAATGTCGACGCATAACGATAAAAACCTGATTCACATGATTAAC
This sequence comes from Halomonas sp. 3D7M, assembly GCF_014897885.1. NCBI lineage: Bacteria > Pseudomonadati > Pseudomonadota > Gammaproteobacteria > Oceanospirillales > Halomonadaceae > Halomonas > Halomonas sp. 3D7M. The sequence continues at coordinate 88,637 of NZ_JABUZF010000258.1, forward strand.
CAAATCGCCGTGAACTTGCGCAGCGGCCACGACGAAGAAACGGCGGCAACAGCCATCTGTCGACACCTGGAAACCTTCTGGGCAAGACCAATGAAACAGCGCCTGGTGGCCTCACTGGAACGTGAGGATGATGAACTGTCACCGTTGGCACGGCGCGCTGCGTTGTTGTTGGCTGAGCGACAAACCCGCTCGACATAGTGGCTT
>NZ_JABUZF010000258.1:88870-89852 GCF_014897885.1 Halomonas sp. 3D7M
AAAGCCACTGCTAGCGAGTACTTGTTATTTTATTGCAGCAACTTTTTCTACCGATTATGCCGTTGCCGCCTGGGGCCGACGCTCATCCAGCATGCCTTTGTCGAGAATAAAGCGGATGATCTCTTCAAGGCCTACCCCATCGTAGAGGTTGGTAAACACAAAGGGACGCTCGCCGCGCATTTTCTTCGAATCCCGCTCCATCACCTCAAGAGAGGCATGTACTTGCTCGGCAATATCAATCTTGTTGATAATCAGCAGGTCTGACTTGGTAATACCTGGCCCGCCTTTACGGGGGATCTTATCGCCTGCGGAAACGTCAATCACGTAAAGCGTGAGATCAGAAAGCTCGGGGCTGAACGTCGCAGAGAGGTTGTCACCGCCGGACTCCACCAGCACCAGCTCTAGTTTTGGATGGCGAGCGTGTAGCTCGTCGATGGCCGCCAGGTTCATCGAGGCATCTTCGCGAATGGCGGTATGCGGGCAGCCACCGGTTTCCACACCTAAGATGCGGTCAGCAGGCAGCGCATCATGCTTGAGCAGAAAGTCGGCGTCTTCGCGGGTGTATATGTCGTTGGTTACGACGGCGATATCGTAGTAATCCCGTAGTGCCGAACAAAGCTGCTTAAGCAGTGCCGTTTTGCCGGAACCCACCGGGCCACCCACACCTACACGTAAACAGTGCGTCATTGTTATCTCCTACTCATAAGCGTTTGAAATAGCTAAGCGTTTAACTTCTAAACAAGCGTGAATATTGTGTTTCGTGCAGAGCGCTGGCCAGCGCCACGCCGGGCAGTATCGGGCCAAGATCATCATCTTCCAGCAACAGTGCTTGGTCGACGGCCTCCACCAGTTCCCCGCGCAGCTGTTCAATCACCCGCTGGGCGGCGGTATGGCCCAGGGGAAGTGCTTTGCAGGCCACTGCCAGTTGGTTTTCCAGCCACGCCCAGCCAAACCCTAATAGCGCTTGGCGCGGGGGCACACG
>NZ_JABUZF010000258.1:89858-90382 GCF_014897885.1 Halomonas sp. 3D7M
GGCGCGGGGGCACACGGCGCATAAAAGGGGCGTAGCTAAATAGCGTCACATAGCCTGCATGGGCAGGTAGTAAAGGCGGCAGACAGCCTTCACTTCGCTCATCCTGGCGGGGTAATAAGTCCAGACTGCCCAGCAGACGTTTGAGTGAAGCGCCCAAGCGGCTATCCTCAGCGGCTAATTCAGCGGTTTCGCGGGTAGCCGCCAACCACTCGTCCCACTGGGCGATTGCATCGCTGTCCTGCTGCTCAAGGGCGGTGTAAAAGCGCGCGATCAGCGGCAGTTCACAGCGGGTTAGGCCATCTTCCAGTACGCCAGAAAGCCACTCAGAAAGGCTTTGTTCATCACTTACCCAGCCCAGTTCAAAGGCACTTTCCAGCCCTTGGGAAAACGCAAAGGCACCGATGGGTAGCGCGGGGCTGACCAGTTGCATTAGCCCTAGCAGGGCTAAGTCATGGCTTTCTAGCGCGGCACGTTCAGTGGGCATGGTGGTGCTCATGCGCATGGTCGTGGTCGTGGTCGTGGTC
>NZ_JABUZF010000250.1:0-7695 GCF_014897885.1 Halomonas sp. 3D7M
AGCCAGCGCCAAGCGTGAACGTTCAACGCTTTTCAGGGTAATGTGTCCAGCATGGGGCCAATCCCTAAATCGTTCGACAACCGCAGCCATGCCACAGGTGTTGGCGGTGAGGTAGGGCGTGTCGATCTGGCCAACGTTGCCTAAACAGACAATTTTGGTATTTCGACCCGCTCGGGTTACCAGTGACTTCAGTTGTTTGGGGGTGAAGTTTTGCGCCTCGTCAATAATCAAGAACGTATCGTTTAAGGTACGCCCACGCATAAAGCTCGGTGCGCGAATCTGTACCCTAGAGCCAATTAACTGCCGAGTAGCACCATTATCCCAGCTAGATTCCCCTTCTTCATTACGCAACAGGTTGTCCATATTGTCGTGGAAGGCACCCATCCACGGCGACATTTTCTCCTCTTCGGTGCCCGGTAAAAAACCGATATCTTCGCCCATGGGTATTGGCGCACGGGTAAACACAATGCGCTCAAATAGTTTGGCGTCCAGTGTTTGCTGGAACGCTGCAGCGAGTGTCATAAAGGTTTTGCCGGTGCCTGCATTACCAGCAATGGTGACCAGATCAATGTCCGGGTCCATCAGCAAATTGAGGGTGAAGTTTTGGCGACTGTCGTGAGCATGAACGCCCCATACGCCCGCATGGTGACGGTAGTTGGTAAGTAGCTGTAGTCGGGCAGATGACGGTGAAAGCTCACGGACAATGGCTTCAAACTCAGCGCCATTTTCGCTATCGGACACCAGCATGCCGACATGCCAATGGCGAGGCATGTTGCCACTTAGCTGATAAAAGGTGTGGTGGTCGACACGTTCAACGGTGACCTCGACATTGAGCGCTTCCCACAGCGAAGCACCATCCTGTCCGGCAGTGGCGTAAACCTGTGCGCCTTCAATCATGGCATCGCTGTCAGAATAGGCGCGATCATTCAGGTAATCTTCCACTGGCACTTTTAGCGCGGCAGCTTTTACCCTCAGGTTGATGTCTTTAGTGATCAGGATGACGGAAGCATCCGGACGCTCATCGCGCAACCGGCAAGTTTCCGCCAGAATGCGGTTGTCGGGGTTGTCATCAAGGGAGTCGAAGGGTTTAAGGTCGTTGTAGCACAAAAAATGTAGGCGGCCCGATTCACCACTGATGCGGGGAATAGGAATGCCTTTCTGGATTTCGTCGAAGGTGACCTGATTGGTTAAGTCGGAAAGCGTGCGGCTAATTTGCCGCGCTGTGCGGGCAATCTCTCTGATGCCGTTTTTATGCTTATCTAGCTCCTCGAGTACAGTCATGGGGATAACGACGTCGTGCTCATCAAAGTGGTAGAGCGCGGCGGGGTCGTGGATAAGGACATTCGTGTCTAGGACATACAGCCTAGTCGCTTTCTTATCGAGTCGTACCATCGTGGAAACTACTCCTTAGTTGACGGCAACATCGACACTGGCAGATGCACTTTACGCTTAGATGACACTCACCTGTGCCGGTTCTCTAGCGTGTCCTTTTGATCTCCTTATGTAGCACTTTTTTACAAGTTCCTTAATAGAGTGGAAGGCATAAGCAATTTTTTCCAATGCTCTATTTCAACGCTATTACAAAGCATCAACGGGTAGTGCCTAAAAAGCGTGACACCTTCGTTAGCAGCGCGGTGGCGACTACGCCCAGGCTTTCACCCTCTACGTAGCGATAATAGTGGCTGTCCAGGGCGAGATCATGATTTAACGCGCAAAGCTGATGGCTTTCTATGGCTTCTTTCACCAATGGGTAGGGTAGTAGTGCCCAGCCAGTGCCATTGATAGCGGCATCGCGAATGACCTCGAACATGGTCAGCCCGAGGTAATTTGTCGAAAAAAGTGCCTCACTGACTAGCTTATCGCCCTGCTCATAGGTTAAGCACACCTGGGTATATTGGGCGAGATCATCGCGGGTAACGCTGGGCAAGCGGCTTAGCGGGTGCGACGTTGCCGCTACTAGGCACATGCTCACCGGTGCAAGATTACTGGCATTTACGTCGGCACCTTCAGCGGTATACAACCCAAAGGCGATATCAACGGTTTGGCGAAGGACGAACTGTGGGTGCTCTTGAGGAGGCAATAAATATACCGAGATGGCCGTAAGCGGATAGCGCTGCTTTAAATCGTGCATGACTTGTCGCCAAAATGCTTCGGGCAACGCATCATCCCTGGCAATGCACAGCTGGCTTTCTACGCCTTGCAGGTGCTGTTGGCAGTGTTTTTTGATTCGGCTGGCACTTGTCAGCAGTCGGTAGCAGTCTGGCAGCACGCTTTCACCTACCGCAGTGAGCTGTAGGCTATTGCCTGAACGCTCGAACAGCACGACCCCAAGACTATCTTCCAAGGCATTAACTGTGGCGCTTAGCGTGCTGCGTTTTATCCCTGTGTGTCGCGCGGCCGCCGCAAAGGAGCCATGTTCAGTAACGTCAATAAACGCCTGCACTTGTTCTGCGCGCATGGGTTACTCCATTGAGAGCCAAGAAAGTTGGCGCTGAGCGATTGGTGAAACGTTAGTGTACTCACTATGATGCGTTGGGTTTAACACACTTTACTGGAGTATTTCGCGTGACCCCCTTTGTCGCCGAGCGCCGTGCGCTCAGATTTTCTGCTGTCTCTGCCAGCCTGTTTGCCTTTACCGGCCTTGCACTCGGGCTTGCCAGTGGATCAATTACTATTTTATTCGATAGTGGCTATTCGCTATTAAGTTTAGTGCTGGCGTCGCTGTCGTTGTTTGCGTTAAAGCAGGCGCGCAAACCGGCAGATAATCATTACCCCTTTGGGCGGCTGACCGTAGAGCCGTTGGCTGTGCTGCTTAAAGGCGTAGTGATCGCGTTAGTGTGCCTGTTCTCAATGGTGTCTGCTGTGTGGAGTCTTGCGCAAGGCGGGCGGCTGGTAACGTTAGATCTTGCGTTGATGTTTGGCGTGGTGAATGTGGCAGGCTGTTTACTGACTTGGTGGTGGTTGAGCCGTTATGCCCGAATTGCGCGCTCATCACTGCTAGCTGCCGAGCTGCGTCAGTGGCAAATGGACACATGGCTGAGTGCCGCTGTGATGCTGGGCTTTGCGCTCACATGGGGGTTAATGCTGACCCCTTGGGCTCATCTGGCGCGTTTTGCCGATCCTGTGATGGTGCTGATTATCGCCGGATACTTCTTGCCGATGCCTATTCGCATGATGCGTGGCGCGCTGCGCGAATTGATGTTTGGCGAGCCGTTGGGTAGCGTTCGCCAGGACGTAGTACAAGAGGTGGCAGACTTCGATATTGCCAATGACGACGTGCGTTTAGCTCAGGTTGGTAGCTTCTTAATGGTTGATATTCAACTGGATATGCAACAAATCAATGATGCGGAGGAGATTGTTGGAAGTGTAGAACAGCACTGCAAACAGCGTAATCTGCGTGCAGTGACCAGCATTACATTGGTAACTTAATTTATTAGCAGCAGAATAGGCAGCAGTGACAGCGCTGCCTCAACCTGAGCCGTTGCCGATAGGCGTTTAGTCGTTTGCTCTCTTTTGAGGCTTACCTTTGCGCTGGGTGCTTGCCATCTCTTCAAGTTCCTCTTTGCTCATTGAGTCATACATGTCTTTAGAGGAATCATAAAGTTCACTAGGCTTTGTTTCACCACGCTTGGCAGAAAGCGCCGCTCCCGCAGCTTTCTGCTGTGCTTTGGAAGTTGCTTTCATAGGTCGACTCCTGTCAGTTGACTTCCTTAAACCAATCACGGTATTAAGCTTAGCAGAGAGAAGTGTCCTTTCCAGACGAGCTGACGATGTTAACTTAAGAGAATTCCATGACACCGGCGATTAATAGCGCGAAACACGCGGGAATTGCGTTTCAGATCCATGAGTATCAACACGATGCTGCTGCGCAATCTTACGGGCTGGAGGCAGCTGAAAAACTGGGTGTTGCCGCTCAGCAAGTGTTTAAAACCTTGGTAGTTATCCTGGATGGTAAGCAGTTGGCAGTTGGTATTGTACCGGTCACCAGCCAACTGGGATTAAAGCAAATTGCTAAAGCGGCAGGGGCGAAAAAAGCGTCAATGGCGGCGCCCGGTGACGTGGAACGGACCACGGGGTATGTGCTTGGTGGTGTTAGCCCGCTGGGCCAGAAAAAGCGTCTGCCTACGTTTATCGACGATTCGGCGCAGACATTTTCGACACTGTATGTAAGTGCGGGGCGACGTGGGCTGGAGATTGAGCTTGCTCCGAACGACTTAGCAGCGTTATGCCAGGGGCGTTTTGCAGCGCTAGCAACGACTCTTTCCTAATCTCTGATCTACTATTTATGGGACTAGCAACCACTCATCTATAGGGCTAGCAACCACCCATGTTGTACCGTTCGCCTATCCTTGCCAAGGCATAGATTGGCGCTTTCTGGTATGGTGCTCCACATTATAGGTTTGCTGGGCAATATAGCCCCTTCAGGATAATTTTGTGTCTGACACTTCTTTTGCATCGCTGGCGCTCTCTCCTGCGCTTTTAAGCAACTTAGATTCCCTTGGCTATCACGCAATGACGCCTGTGCAGGCGCAAAGCCTGCCACCGATGTTGGCGGGGCGTGATGTGTTGGCTCAGGCCAAAACGGGGTCGGGGAAAACCGCTGCCTTTGGCTTGGCACTGCTGGCTGAGTTACGTGTAGAAGCATTTGCTGTACAGGGCCTTGTGCTGTGCCCCACCCGAGAGCTCGCCGACCAGGTGGCCGAAGAGCTACGCCGTTTGGCGCGTGGGTTGCCCAACGTTAAAGTGCTTACCCTATGCGGCGGAGCGCCGTTTGGGCCGCAGTTAGGCTCCTTGGAACATGGTGCGCATATTGTCGTGGGCACGCCGGGACGTATCGACGAGCATTTGCGCAAAGGCTCGTTGACACTGGGGTCGCTTACTACCTTGGTACTTGATGAAGCCGATCGTATGCTCGATATGGGCTTTCAAGACACCATTGATGCGATCATTGATGAGACCCCAGCTGATCGCCAAACGCTGCTGTTTAGTGCGACATTCCCAGACGATCAGGCTTCAGGCGGCCTGACTGCTATGACCCGCGGCATTATGCGTGAGCCAGTGATGGTCAAAGTGGCCGAGGTTCATGATGCCACTACTATTGATCAACACTTCTATGACGTTGCTAATGAAGAGGCGCGTTTCGCGGCCCTTCAACAGCTACTACTGGTTTATCGGCCAGCGACCAGCGTGGTGTTCTGCAACACTAAACGCGAAACTCAGGCAGTGGCTGAGCAACTGGTGGATGCCGGCTTTAGCGCCGTGGCGCTCAACGGCGACTTAGAGCAGAAAGATCGTGATCGTCGCCTAATTCTGTTTGCTAACCAAAGTGCGTCTATTCTAGTAGCAACGGATGTTGCTGCGCGCGGTTTAGATATTGCTCAGTTAGATGCGGTGTTTAATTATCAGATTGCCCGTGAGCTTGATGTCCACGTGCATCGAGTAGGGCGAACCGGGCGCGCAGGGGCTAGCGGCATTGCCTGTACGCTGGTCACACCTAAGGAGCATTATCGGCTGGAGCGGTTGGAAGGCTTGCTAGAACAACCGATTACCACCGAACCCTTGCCCAAACCCCAGCATTCAGTGCCATTTGAACCGCCTATGGCAACACTGCAGTTGGCGGGTGGTAAGAAAGACAAACTGCGCCCGGGGGATATCCTAGGGGCGCTAACCAGCGAAGGTGGCCTGCGTGGTGATCAAGTAGGCAAAATTAAAGTGCTGGCCCGCAGTGCCTATGTGGCAGTGGAGCATGGGGCTGTTCAAAAAGCCCAGGCCAAACTTGAACGTGACAAGCTTAAAGGGCGTGCTTTCCGCGTCCGCCGTATTCGCTATTGATCGATTAATGATTGTGCACAGATAGTAAAGAGGAGCCGACGCAGCTAACCATGAAAATCCCTAAGCGATTACAGCCCCTGGTCGATGATGGAATGATCGACGAGGTGCTGGTGCAGTTAATGAGCGGTAAAGAGGCGCAGGTGTATGTCGTGCGCTGCGGTGAAGAAGTACGTTGTGCCAAGGTCTTTAAAGAAGCTAAACAGCGTAGCTTTAAACAGGCCGTGCAATACCAAGAAGGGCGCAAGGAGCGCAATAGTCGTCGTTCGCGCGCCATGGCCAAAAAGACTCGCTACGGTCAAAAAGAGCAGGAGCAGGCGTGGCTGAATGCGGAAGTCGATGCGCTATATCGTCTTGCTGCCGCTGATGTGCGTGTGCCTGAGCCACATGGTTTTGTTGATGGCGTACTGCTCATGGAAATGATCAGCGATGCCGAGGGAAACGTAGCGCCACGTTTAGACGAAGTGACCCTAACCGAGGAGCAAGCGCTGCGCTATCACGCCAAAGTGATTCAAGACGTAGTGCGAATGCTGTGCGCAGGTTTGATCCATGGTGACTTGTCTGAATTCAACGTGTTGGTTGATGCAGAAGGGCCGGTGATTATCGATTTGCCCCAGGCGGTGGATGCGGCGGGTAACAACAGCGCGGCGGCAATGCTAGAGCGCGATGTTGATAATATGCGTGCCTACTTCGGTCGTTTCGCCCCCGAGCTACTGACTACCCACTACGGTAAAGAAATGTGGGCTTTATATGAAGCAGGCAAGCTACACCCTGATAGCAAGCTGACTGGCCACTTTGAGCTTGATAGCCACATAGCCAATGTCGATGAGTTATTGGAAGTAATTGATGATGCCATTGAGGAAGAGGCTGATCGTCAGGCGCGTATGCGCGGTGATGATGACGAAGATTAATGTTTAATAGGGCATGGCTTTTATTGTAATGCTAGCCATGCCCTAGATTGGAAAGTTGTTTAACGCTTTCTTACTAGCTCCTTAGTATTTCCTCTGCTTCGCTTAATATATTCTCGATCGTAAAGCCGAAATGTTTGAACAGTTCGCCCGCAGGTGCAGACTCACCGTAGGTGGTCATACCGATAACACGTCCATCCAGGCCAACGTACTTGTACCAGTAGTCGGCATGGCCCGCTTCGATCGCAATCCGTTTGGTGACTGCTTTGGGCAGTACACTTTCACGGTATTCCGCGTCTTGGCCATTAAAACAGTAGGTTGACGGCATGGAAACCACGCGCACTGCTTGGTGACTGCCTTGGGCAGTACACTTTCACGATATTCCGCGTCCTGGCCATTAAAGCAGTAGGTTGACGGCATGGAAACCACGCGCACTGCGTTACCTTGCTGTTCTAGTTCTGCTGCGGCGTCCATGGCAAGCGATACCTCAGAGCCAGTGGCAATCAAAATCAGCTCGGGCGTGCCGTCACTGTCTTTCAAAATGTAGCCACCACGCTGAATGGCCGCTAATTGCGCCTTGGTGCGTTGCTGATGAGGCAGGTTCTGGCGCGAGAGCACTAACGCGGCCACTGTCTTTCAAAATGTAACCACCACGCTGAATGGCTGCTAGTTGCGCCTTGGTGCGCTGCTGGTGAGGCAGGTTCTGGCGCGAGAGCACTAACGCGGTGGGGCCGGCATGGCGCTTCACCGCTGCATCCCAGGAAGCCGCTGTTTCAACCGCATCACAGGGGCGCCATGTGTTCAGGTTAGGCGTTGTGCGCAGGCTGGTCAGCTGCTCAATCGGCTGGTGGGTGGGACCATCTTCGCCCAGACCAATAGAGTCATGGGTAAATACATAAATGGCTTGTTGGCCCATCAGCGCGGCCATCCGCACGGCGTTACGCATGTATTCCATGAA
>NZ_JABUZF010000250.1:7704-17682 GCF_014897885.1 Halomonas sp. 3D7M
GTATTCCATGAAAATCAGGAAGGTCGCGCCATACGGAACGAAACCACCGTGGAGGGCGATACCATTCATCACCGCGCCCATGCCGAACTCACGTACCCCGTAGTGCAGGTAATTGCCGCTAGCGTCTTCCGGCGTGATGGCTTTGGCGCCCTTCCAGAAGGTCAAGTTAGATGGCGCAAGATCAGCGCTACCACCGAGCAGCTCGGGCATTTGCGGGCCGATAACATTCAACGCTTCAAAAGAGGCCTTGCGAGAGGCAATGCTCTCGCCTTTCTCTTGCGCCTGCTCAATGAGCGCGGCGGTTGAAAGTTCTGCCGGTAGCTGCGCCTTCATGCGGCGCTCAAACTCTTTGGCTTCGGCTGGGAATGCTTGGGCATAACGGGCGAAGCGGGCATCCCACTCCTGCTGGCGGGTTTTGCCAGCGTTACGGGCATCCCAAGCAGAGTACACGGGCTCGGGGATATGGAACGGTGCGTGTTCCCAGCCGAGTTGCTTACGGGCGAGGGCCACTTCGTCGTCACCTAAGGGGGCGCCGTGAGCCTCTTCTTTACCCTGTTTGTTAGGTGCGCCAAAGCCAATGATCGTTTTGCAGATAATCAGGCTCGGCTTATCGTCGTGGCTCTTGGCTAATTCAATAGCCGCTTTGATCTCTTCCGGCTTATGACCGTCGACGTTCGGCACCACGTGCCAGCCGTACGCTTCAAAGCGCTTAGCGGTGTCGTCGGTAAACCAGCCTTCCACCTCGCCATCAATAGAGATGCCGTTGTCGTCATACAGGGCAATCAGCTTGCCAAGCTGCTGAGTACCTGCCAGCGATGCGGCTTCATGGGAGATACCTTCCATTAAGCAGCCGTCACCCAGGAAGCACCAAGTATGGTGATCAACAATGGTGTGGCCAGGGCGATTAAACTGCGCGGCCAGCGTTTTTTCAGCAATCGCAAAACCAACGGCGTTGGCGAACCCTTGGCCCAGCGGGCCGGTGGTAGTTTCGATGCCTGGGGCGTAGCCAAATTCGGGGTGACCAGCCGTGGGTGAGTGCAACTGGCGGAAATTCTGCAGCTGTTCCAGGCTTAATTCATAGCCGCTGAGGTGCAGCAGCGAATAAAGCAGCATTGAGCCGTGGCCATTAGACAACACGAAGCGGTCGCGATCAGCCCATTTGGGATCTTCGGGGTTGTGCTTGAGGTAGTCATTCCACAGCACCTCGGCGATATCAGCCATGCCCATAGGCGCGCCAGGGTGGCCAGATTTGGCCTTCTGAACAGCATCCATGGAAAGGGCGCGAATGGCATTGGCCAGCTCAAAACGGGACGGCATGGGGGTGCTCCTCGCCTGAAAACGGAAATAATAAAGGTGCTATTGTCGCTGACTTCCCCGGCGGCGGCAAATTCTGGAGCCACGTTCTGGGAAGAACCCCCAACAGCGTGTAGACTCTGCCTCCCGAAGTGGTAGCGAAAATAGTCGTGCCGCTTCTATATATGGGCAGGGAACTGAACTTCCTGCCATGATTTCCTGCTGATGCTGCGGTCACTCTGCAGCCGTCATACAGAGGGTCGAGAGCGCGATGAGCGAATATTCCCTGTTTACCTCCGAGTCTGTCTCAGAAGGGCATCCTGATAAGATTGCCGACCAGATTTCCGACGCGGTACTAGATGCCATTATCGCCCGAGATAAACAGGCCCGCGTTGCCTGTGAAACCATGGTGAAGACAGGCGTTGCCATTATTGCTGGTGAGATCACCACGTCTGCGTGGGTTGATCTAGAAGCGCTGGTACGTGATGTGATTACCGATATTGGCTACACCTCATCTCGCGTGGGCTTTGATGGCGCAACCTGTGGGGTGATCAACCTGATCGGCAAACAAAGCGTTGATATCGCTCAGGGCGTCGACCGCACGAAACCTGAAGATCAGGGTGCTGGCGATCAGGGGTTGATGTTTGGCTACGCGACTAACGAAACCGACTCGTTTATGCCGGCGCCAATTCACTACTCGCACCGTTTGGTTGAGCGTCAGGCGGAGCTGCGTAAAAACGGCCTGCTGCCGTGGCTACGCCCGGATGCCAAAAGTCAGGTAACGTTCCGTTATAACGCGGAAGGCAAGCCCTGTGGTGTCGATGCTATCGTATTGTCTACTCAGCACGACCCGGAAATCGGCCAAGACGACCTGCGCAAAATGGTTAAGCGCGAAATCGTCGAACAGGTGATTCCCGCTGAGTGGCTGGATGAGCATACCCAGTACCACATTAATCCGACCGGCCAGTTTGTTATTGGTGGCCCGGTGGGCGATTGTGGCTTAACAGGGCGTAAAATTATCGTCGATACGTACGGCGGTATGGCGCGGCATGGTGGTGGAGCCTTCTCTGGCAAAGACCCGTCTAAAGTTGACCGCAGCGCCGCTTATGCTGGCCGTTACGTGGCTAAAAACGTCGTTGCCGCAGGCTTGGCTGATAAGTGCGAAATCCAGGTTTCCTACGCTATCGGCGTTGCCGAGCCGACGTCGGTTTCCATCGATACCTTCGGCACCGGTAAAATCGACGATGTTAAAATTGTCGAGCTAGTGCGTGAGCACTTTGATCTGCGCCCTTACGCGATTACCAAAATGCTCGACCTGCTACACCCGATGTACCGCCTCACGTCTGCTTATGGTCACTTTGGACGTGAGCCGTTTGAGCATAGCTACAGCTGGGTAGACGACAAAGGCCAAGTGCATACAGAAACCTTTACCGCCTTCCCGTGGGAAAAAACCGATAAAGCCGACACTCTGCGCCAAGCTGCTGGTTTGTAAACCAGGCAACGCCTGTCGTAAGAGAGAACGCCCCTATGGCCTACGCCAAGGGGCGTTTTTGTTGTGCGTTGAACGGGATGATAAGCCTTACGCTAAGATTACTTTATGGATAAGGGAGGTAAGAGGGAGAGGTGAAGCATGAGAAAGTGGCGTGCAGCAGGCTGGAAGTGGTTACTGGTTGCTTGGTTGATGAGTGTCACCTTATCCGCACAGGCCAACGTGTGCCCTGACTGGCCCCGTGAACGGCTGGCGCAAGAGAGCCAAACACTTGCAGAGCATATTGCTCGATGGGACAGTGCCTATCACGATCAGGGCGAGTCACTGATTGATGATGAGCTTTACGATCAAGCGGTCGCTCGGCTAGCAAACTGGCAAGCCTGCCTGGGGGAAGTGGCTCGGCAACGGCCGCTAACCAGAGTCACCCGTAGCGCTGGCACGCTAGATCATCCCGTGGCGCAAACGGGCTTGAATAAGGCCGATGATGACGGTGTGAGACGCTTTATGAGCCGCCGAGATGATCTTTGGATCCAGCCTAAGGTCGATGGTGTTGCGATAACGCTACGCTACGAAGAGGGCGTGTTGGTCGAAGCGGTTAGCCGCGGTGACGGTGAACGCGGGCAGAACTGGACGGTTCGTGTACAGCAACTCCCCGCCGTGCCAAATAGGCTACCAACGCCGCTATCCGCAGTATTCCAGGGCGAACTCTACTGGATATTGAATGATCATATTCAGTCGCAGAGTTCCGCCTCTGGCGCGCGAGGTGCTGTTGCCGGGGCCATGGCTCAGGCATCACCTTCGCGGCAAACCCGTGAGCGTATCGGGCTGTTTATCTGGGATTGGCCAGAAGGGCCGAGAGAGATGAATGAAAGGCTTGGCCAACTGACCGCGTTAGGCTTTGATACCGCCGATTACACCCACCCTATCAATTCCCAGCATGACGCCGCCAACTGGCGCGATACGTGGTTTAACGGCCCATTGCCGTTCGCCACCGATGGAGTGGTACTGAAACAGTCCGAGCGCCCTGGAGGGCAACGCTGGTCATCATCGCCGCCGGAGTGGGCCGTTGCGTGGAAGTACCCCGCTCAGCAGGCGTTAGCTCAGGTGCGTGGTGTCGAGTTTCGCGTTGGTCGAACAGGGCGCGTGACGCCGCTGTTGTGGCTTTACCCAGTGACGCTAGAAGGACGGCGTATTAGTCGTGTGTCGCTGGGGTCTCTGGAGCGCTGGGAAGCATGGGACGTGCGCCCGGGTGATCATATCGCGATAACATTGGCGGGTCTCACTATTCCCCAGGCAACAGAAGTCGTTTGGCAAACCCAGGAGCGAGCGGCCCTTGGCGTGCCCTCGCCAGAGCGCTATCACCTGTTAAGTTGCTTTACGCTTACCACGGACTGCGACGCGCAGTTGCTGGCGCGGCTTAGCTTCTTAAGCGATCAGTTAAACATGCAGGGCGTGGGAGAGGGCACCTGGAAAGCGCTTATGGAGGCAGGTGTTGTGACCGAACTGCTAGGCTGGCTGGCAGCAACGCCGGCACAGCTTCAGCGGGCACATGGCGTGGGAAGCGTTCGTTCAGCAGCGCTTGTCGCTCAGTTCCAGGCCGCACAGGCGGCCTCCTATGTTCAGTGGTTAGCGGCGTTAGGGATACCACCAGGCGGCAGCGCCCAGCTAGGGGATTGGGATACGTTAGCAGGTTACACACACTCAGATTGGCAAGCCGAACCCGGCGTTGGCCCCGTGCGTGCTGACGCGCTGGTGGCATTTTTCAGCCATCCAGACGTGCAGCGGATGGCCGCTCAGCTAAAGCTGGCGGGGGTTGAAGGCTTTTAACCCAATCAGAGGCCTAGCCCGGTAAGTTGCAACATGAGGTGGAGATAGAGAGGAATTAGTAATGGCGCTAATAGCGTGGTGGTAAGCACCGCTAATGCTCCTTTTTGCGGTTGAATCCCTAGCTCCATCGCGACCACCACCACGTTAGAGGCCATGGGTACGACGCCTAACAGTAACAACGCCATACCGAGTTCTGGTGCAAGCGAGCCCAAGGCTTGAAGTAATAAAACGGCGATTAGCATCACCAGCGGCCAAAGTAGATAACGTAAGCCTACGCAGGTGGCAACAAAGCGGGAATCCCAAGCATCAAGCGTAACCTGGCTAAGGGTCATGCCAATAATCATCATGCCTAGCAGGGTGTAGGTGGCGGGGAAAACGTCAAGCGAGTTCATCAGTGCGCTGGGAAGTGTCACGTTGAGTGCACTCAGCAGCAGCGCAGACAAAAATGCGTAGACCAACGGCAGTCGAGCAATTTTGATCAGACTTTGGCGAATGGAAAAGTGGCCACGCGCACTTAAGTAAAATCCCACCGTAAACTCATATAGATTAATCCCTAACATGCAGAATAGATAAAGCGTGACACCTTCTGGCGGCAGTAAAATTAGCGCCACAGGCAGGCCAAAGTAACCCGTGTTGCCAGTGCCAGAAGAGAACGCTAAAAGTGCCCCCTCCTGAGGCCCAAAGCGGTGCTGGGTAAACCAGCGCACGGCCAGCGCCATGATGCTCACCAAGCTGAACAGCGCCAGTGTTAACAGTAGATAATCTGGTGTTGGGCCGCCGTTCATTAATGCGCGGAAAATGGTGAGTGGTGCAATCATGTATACCAATAGTGTGGCGATGGGGCGTGGGTCGATTTTTAAGCGCTGTGCAGCAATCCATCCCAAGCCTACAAACCCCAATAACATCAACAGTGGCCCCATTAGGGCACTTGGCGCTAAATCCATTTCTGCATCCTAGTCGTTAGATGATGACGCTGTTGGTTAAATAGCTCTATGTAACTCAGTAGTTGTGTAAATAGCTAACATGAGCCGAATTAAAGGCCGACTGTGGAATCTTTCATTAGCTCCAGCGCGGCGGAAAGAGGAGAATAACCTAAATTATCACGATGTTAACGCTTTGCGAGGAAGTCCCATGAGCAGTCAAGAGCACCCGTTAGGTATTAGCTTTGAATTCTTTCCGCCCAATACCGATGCGGGAAGAGAGAAGTTAATGCACGTGCGCGATGAACTGGCCGCTCGACATCCGCGCTTTTTCTCGGTCACTTATGGTGCCGGTGGTTCCACTCAAGCGCGCACACGCGATATTGTGCGCACCGTTAGCCAGAGCGGCATTACGACCGCGCCACACCTTTCCTGCATTGGCAGTGAAAAAGCGCAATTGCGCGACCTGCTAGCGCAGTATCGTGAAGAGGGTGTCGACAGCTTAGTGGCGTTACGTGGAGACATGCCATCGGGCATGGGAAACATTGGTGAGTTGCGCTACGCCAATGAACTGGTCGAGTTTATCCGAGCGGAAACCGGTGACCATTTTGATATTGCGGTGGCCGCCTATCCTGAATCTCATCCACAGGCACCCAACCTCGATAAGGATGTGGAAAACTTTGCCCGTAAAATGAAGGCTGGCGCCAACATGGCCATCACCCAGTACTTTTTTACCGCGGATGCCTACTTCCATTTTGTTGAAAAAGCTCGGGCATTAGGTGTCGAGCAGCCGATTATTCCTGGCATTATGCCGATTACTAACTACACCAAATTGGCGCGTTTTTCAGATGCCTGTGGCGCAGAAATTCCCCGTTGGATTCGCAAGCAGTTGGAAGCTTATGGTGATGATAGTGACGCTATTGCCGCTTTTGGCACCGATGTTGTTAGCCGTTTGTGTGAGCGCTTACTCGATGGCGGTGCACCTGGCCTACACTTCTACACGCTTAATCAGGCAGCACCCGTACTGAAAATTGTTGATAACCTGAGAGGCTAGTGCGCTCTTAAATAATCTAGCCTAGCGATCAAGAAGAACGCCCGCTCGATAGCTCTCGAGCGGGCGTTTTCGTTGGGCGGTTAATGGCTAGTGGTTAAGTGAATAGCCGATTGTGCCGTTAAGTGGTGCTGGGCGTGGCCTTATTGCCATGCTGCTTACGCTGCATAATGAACAGCGCTGCGCCAATGGCCAGGCCTGCAATATCGCTGTAAATGCCGCCGTAAATCATAAACAGCGCACCGACCAGCATAACCACACGCTGTAAGGTGTTTACCGGCCCAAAGAACCATGCTTGCACCATGCCTGAAAGCAAGATGATCCCCAGTGTGGCGGTCACCCCGACACGAAGTATTTGCATCGCGGAGCCTTCCATTAGCATGGCTGGGCTGTAGAAGAACATAAACGGCACGATAAATGCAGCAAGACCAATTTTAAACGAAGCGACCGATGTGCCCATGGGGTTATCCCCAGAAATACCGGCGGCGGCGTAAGATGCTAACGCCACTGGCGGCGTAATGGCCGACACGACCGCGAAGTAGAACACAAAGAAGTGTGCGACGAGCGGCTCGATACCGATATTGATCAAGCCGGGTGCCACCACCGATGCTGCTACCGCGTAGGCTGCCGTGGTAGGCATGCCCATGCCGAGCAGGATACTGATCAGCATGGCAAAAACTAATGCCAATAGCTGGCTAACCCCGGCAAGGCCTAACAGCAGTGAAGAGAAGCGCGCGCCGACGCCCGTCAGTGATATAACGCCAACAATAAGGCCCGCGCAAGCACACACCGCGATGATCTGAATCGACATTATGCCCGCTAGTTGGAGGGCTCTCAAAATAGCCCGAATACCCATTTTATTGGGTGAGATCCAACTAACAACTGCCGCTGATGCGGTGGCTAGTGTACCGGCACGAATGACGGAGTAGCCCATAAAGAGAGCGACAATAAGAATGATGATTGGCGCGAATAGATAGACTTGTTTAACCAGCTTGGAGAATAGCGGGATTTCATCTTTACGCATGCCACGCATGCCCTTACGCGCCGCTTCAAAATCCACCATAAAGTAGATAGAGGCGAAGTAAAGAATGGCTGGAATGACCGCCGCAATCGCAATTTCTGTATAAGGAATGCCGGTGACTTCCGCCATGATAAAGGCGCCTGCCCCCATGATGGGCGGCATGATCTGACCACCAGTAGACGCCGCTGCTTCAATGGCACCAGCACTGCGCGCCGGATAGCCGACTTTTTTCATCAGCGGGATGGTAAGCGAGCCAGTCGATACCACATTACCCGCTGATGTGCCGTTGATCATGCCCATTAAGCCGGAAGCAAAAATAGATACTTTCGCCGGGCCGCCACGGGCACGGCCAGCGGCTGCGAACGCAAAGTTGACGAAGTAATCGCCTACTTTGGAGGCCTGTAAAAACGCCGCGAAAATAATAAACAAAATGATATAAGTCGATGACACCGCGGTCGTTGGGCCAAGGATGCCCGCATCGGTATAGACCTGACTGAAGAAGCGCTGCACGGACAAGCCTGGGTAGCCTAGGAAGCCTGGTAGATGCTGGCCAGCAAAGACATAGACCAAGAAAACCGCTGAAATAACCACCAGTGCTAAACCAGCCACGCGACGAGTAAGCTCAAGAATCAGCAGTGAGCCCGCAATGGCCGCCCAAGAAATGCCGGGAGGAGCAAACGAGGTGCCTGTCGACATGCGCATATTGGTATTAAAGGCCATTAGCAAGTAAGCAGCGCTGGCGATGGCGCACACCATCAGAACGAGATCGGCGGGATTAAAGCGGTGGCGTGCCTGACGATAGAACCACGAGAGAGCAATAGCTGCAGCTGTGGTGGCTATCAGTGGGTAGCCGTAATGCAGTGTCTCAATACTGGGATCGATGCGCATGGCACCGCCATTGAGTGTTTGCTGCATCAGAACGACCTGTACAAGTGCATAGATCGCAGGCGCTAGGAGCGCATAGCTGGCCCATTTAAGCCATGCAGGGGAGGCTTGCTGATCATCTTCTGCAAAGCGAGCACCGGCAAACAGCCCGTACCCTAAAATTAGCGCACCGGCAATGTGCACAATGCGAAACGACCAGGTTTCCATCGGATACACATTGAGCGAAAACAGGTGGAAGCTTGAATAGCCAATGGCCAGTGCGGCAAACAAAAAGAACTGCCAGCCAACAAACACACGGCGGTTGGACTCGACAACCTCTTCATCGACACCCTCGGCAATTGACTCGGGTATCGATGAAGCAGTTTGGGCGTCATCCTTGAGGCCGTTGGGGTCTTGATCGGTATTGTGACTCATCAGAGGTCACCCTCACAGCAAAAGCAAAAAAGAGGCGGTAGCGAACGCTGCCCCGCCCGGCCAGCGGAAAACAGGGCAGCGTGAAGAGGGGCTTGGCTTAGTTGATCATGTCATCATCGATGTCGTAGCCATTCTCTTCGTACCAGCGTGCGGCGCCCGGATGGAAGGGCAGCACATTGTTGTGGACGATGTTTTCTGGAATGGTGGTTTCAGCGCTGCGGTGCACTGAGCGCATACGGTCATTGTTTTCCATCGTGGCTTTGGTGACTTCATAGATAAAGTCTTCCGGCAGATCACAGCCCGCAATGGCGAAGTTCCACATAGACACAGCGCGTGCGTCTTCTTCCAGTGTGGTGTAAGTGCTTGCTGGGATAGTGAATTCAGCAACCGGGAAGGCGTCCAGGACGGTGGCCATCTCTTCTTCGGTAAACTCAATGATGTTCACATCGGTCTGTACTTCGAGTTGGCTAACGGCCGGAATCGGAATACCCGCTGCAAACGCGATCACATCCAGCAGGCCATCCTGCAGCTGACCACCTAAGTCAGACCAGCCGCCATTACGACGATCAAACTCGACGCCCAGCGTTTCGAGGATAGCGGGGAAGTAAGTGTCTGATGTAGAAGCTGCTGGGCCGAAGCCAATGCGCGCGCCATCAGGAATGTCTGAGATGGATTCAATGCCTGAGCTTGAAAGAGCGGCAATAGAGAAGGGTGTTTCATACATCGGGAACAGCGCGCATACATTGTCCATTGCCAAGCCAGGCGCTAGTGGACTTTCACCGTTAACAGCGTCTGACGCTGGGCCCATCGTCGTCAGACCAAAGGCCATATCGCCGCTATGAACGAGCGCTAGATTTTGAGTCGGGCCGCCGGTGACTTCACCGCCACCTGAAACATCCAGCTCATCAGCAATAAAGTTAGCCCAGCCTGAGCCATAAACGAAGTAGGTGCCGCCTTGACTGGCGGTACCGACAGTGAAGTTATCGGGCCATTCTGAGCGGTCTGCTTGGGCAGTGCCTGCTGCTAGAAGGGCACTACTGGCAAGAAAGGCGACGGTTTTAGGCATCATATTGCGCAT
>NZ_JABUZF010000250.1:17719-17929 GCF_014897885.1 Halomonas sp. 3D7M
TAAGCTGTTATTGGGATTATCGTCTGGCGTGCTGGCACTGCCAGTGGCTTTATCTTAAGCAATTTACATAGAGCGATAGTCATGCCAATAGGCGGGCTGATTATTAAAATCAGTAGCTTAAAGTTCTCTTATTCAACTTTGGTTGAAACTAAAAAAACGTTAAGTGTCTGGGGTTTCGCACACTATAGGTTCGTTAGTGTGTGGTTTTTC
>NZ_JABUZF010000250.1:17957-28977 GCF_014897885.1 Halomonas sp. 3D7M
CTTTCATGAGTGAGGAGTGAGGAGTGAGGAGTGAGGAGTGAGGAGTGAGGAGTGGCTTGGCCTCCAGCGTGGTGGAGGCTTAAATTAAAAGCGGTGACATAAATGCTTGGAATAGGTGGTTAACGTTTAGGTTTGCCAGGGTCGAGAATGCGTACGGGCTGTACATCCTGCGTTTTTTGCTCTTCGCGTACTTGGTTAACGCGGGTAGTTAGCTCTGGTGCTGCCTCATCTTCAATCGGCAACTGCTCGAAAAAATCGCAGTTAACGCATTCCCGGTAGCGAATGTTGTTTTGCTCCCAGGCGCGAATCCGATCCATGGCCGCGCAGCGTGGGCAGGTTACCCCAGCAATAAAGCGTTTCACACTCGACATAACAGGCTCCAAGGGTGCGGTAACAAGACAGATACCGCACCCGGTGATAGTGAAAATAAACGTCAGGCTGCGCGGATACCGCTATGGCGTAATAATGGTTCTACGCTTGGCTCACGGCCTCGGAAAGCGCGAAATAGCTCGGCGGCATCCCTCACGCCGCCTGATTCTAGAATTTCCTGACGGAAGCGTTGGCCAGTGGAAGGGTCAAAAATCCCTGCCTCCTCGAACGCGCTCCAAGCATCGGCAGAAAGTACTTCCGCCCATTTGTAGCTGTAATAGCCCGCCGCATAGCCACCCGCAAAAATATGGCTAAAGCTATTCTGGAAGCGGTTAAAGCCAACTGTCGGCACGACCGAGGTGTGGCTACGTACGTCATCCAATAGCGTTTGAACGTCACTGGCGCTGGGCGCTTCCAGCTCATGGTGCAGGCGCAAGTCGAATAATGAAAACTCTATTTGGCGCACCATTCCCATTGCTGATTGGAAGTTTTTGGCAGCCTGTAAACGCGCTAGCAGGTCAGCGGGCAGGGGCTCGCCAGTATCGACATGCTTGGCGATCAGGTCTAGTCCTTCGCGTTCCCAGCAGTAGTTCTCCATGAATTGGCTGGGTAGTTCAACCGCATCCCAAGCAACACCGTTAATGCCAGAGATATCGGCAATGTCCTGTTTGGTCAGCATGTGATGCAAGCCATGGCCGAACTCATGAAACAGCGTGGTGACTTCATCATGGGTTAGCAGAGCGGGTTTGTCGCCCACTGGGGCGGTAAAGTTACAGGTCAGAAATGCCACTGGCAGCTGTAGGCCGTTTTCAGTTTGGCGGCGTACTCGGCAATCGGCCATCCATGCTCCGCCGCGCTTGCTTTCGCGAGCATACAAGTCCAAATAGAAACCGGCGATCGGCTCACCTTGTTCTGTAATGCGGAAGTATTGAACATCGTTGTGATAGCTAGGCGCATCAGGTGCTGCTTCCACGCGAACGCCGTAAAGACGTTCTACTACCTGGAATAGCCCATCCACCACCCGTGGCGCTGGGAAGTAAGGGCGAAGCTGCTCTTGTGAGATGGAGTGACGTGCCTCGCGTAGTTTTTCACTGGCATAGGGCACATCCCATGGCTCAAGCGTTTCAATCCCTAATGCTTCACGAGCATAGTCGCTGAGCTCCGCGACTTCTTCCGTGGCCTGGGGAACGGCACGGCGAGCTAGGTCATTCAAAAACTCAAGCACCTGCTCGGGAGAATCGGCCATCTTAGTGGTGAGCGAGTAATCGGCGTAGGTCTTAAAGCCCAGCAAGTGGGCGAGCTCTTGGCGGAGTGCCAAAATCTCTTCAAGAACGGGAGCGTTATCGAACTTGCCTGTGTCTGGGCCTTGATCGGAAGCACGAGTGACAAACGCGGTGTATACCTCACGCCGCAACTCTCGGTTATCGGCATAACTGATAATGGGGAAAAAGCTTGGGAAATCTAGGGTGATGCGATAGCCATCGACGCCTTTTGCCTGGGCGGTTGCTTTTAGCGTATCAAGGGCGCTTTCCGGAACGCCAGCAAGTGCATCAAGGTGGTCAATATCCTTATGCCAAGCTTGGGTAGCATCGAGCACGTTGTTTGAAAACTGGTTGGATAAGGTGGAGAGGCGCGCTTGAATCGCGCCGTAGCGAGCCTTTTTGTCAGCAGGTAAATCGACACCGGCTAAGCGGAAATCGCGTAAAGTGTTTTCTACCGTGCGTTGCTGAGCAGGCGTTAGACTTGCCCATGCATCACCCTGCTTAAGCGCTTGCCAGCCCTTAAAGAGTCCTTCGTGTTGTCCCATCCAGGTGCTAAACGCCGAGAGTTGTTCCAAGCATGCCTGATAAGCTTCCCGCAGTTCGGGGGTGTTCATCGTGCCGTTGAGATGAGAGATGGGCGACCACGCTTGGGTAAGCCGGTCATTAACAGCCTCTAGCGGCGCAGCAAAGTTATCCCAATGTGGTGGCACTGTGGCGGCCTGTTGAGCGAGTCGGTCAATGACTTCCCGGCTTTCATTCAGCAGCGTTTCTACCGCAGGCACGACGTGTTCAGCGCGAATGTCAGCGAAAGGGGGAAGCTCATGCGGCTCTAGCAACGGATTGCGGGACATAGGCACCTCGTAGGCATTAATTTTTTAACTCGTAACGTTTTTAAATACGTTAGTGGCGCATAAAAACGCAATAATAATGACACAGTGCGGGCGGTGAGGCCGTGTTTCAATGTCTGGGCTGAATACTGTGGCTTACACCAGGGTTTGGCCTAGGCGTAAGCGCCTGCTAGTCTTGCCGCCTTTTAGTGTCGCCAATTAGTGCCACCAATGGTAGGAGCAAGTGATGAGTGAAACGCTGGAGCGCTGGGGGTCAAAGCGAGCCTTCATCTTAGCGGTAACGGGGGCTGCAGTTGGGTTGGGTAATATTTGGCGCTTCCCGTATGTTGCAGGCGAGAACGGTGGTGCGGCATTTCTATTGATCTATGTGGCGTTTGTACTGCTGTTAGGTATCCCTGTAATGATGGCCGAGATTTTAATTGGCCGGGCTGGGCGACGGGGGCCTATGCAAGCGCTGAGTAGGCTGGCTGTAGAAGCCGGCGCTTCTCGGCACTGGCGCTGGTTAGGCTTATTTGGAGCCTTCACCGTCTTCTGTATTTTATCGTTTTACTCGGTGGTGTCAGGTTGGTCGATTGAGTTTTTAGTCGCTTCAATAAACGGAAATTTCGATGGTGCAAGTGCCGCAGAAATAGGTGCGGGTTTCGATGCGTTTCTGGCAAACCCAGGCCTGTTGATTTTTAACCACTCGTTATTCCTATTTATGACCATGACGGTAGTGGCGGCGGGCGTTGCCAAAGGCCTAGAGAGGTTGAACAACCTATTGATGCCGCTGCTGTATGGCTTATTGTTGCTACTGGCTGGTTATGCCACGACCACCGACGGATTTGGTACGGCGCTTTCATGGCTGTTTTTACCGTCGTTTGGCGACGTAACGACCTCAGTGGTGTTGCATGCCATGGGACATGCGTTTTTTACCCTTGCCGTTGGGGCCTGCGCGCTAATGGCTTATGGGGCTTATATGCCTGATGAGCAGAGCCTACCGAAAGCCGCGTTTGCAGTTGCAATGCTCGATATCAGCGTCGCTTTATTAGCAGGGATTGCAATCTTTTCGGTGGTATTTGCCCAAGGTATGGACCCTGCTGACGGCCCAGGGTTGATGTTTGTGACGTTGCCAATTGCTTTTTCTGAGCTGCCTTGGGGAGCATTTTGGTTAAGTGTATTCTTTTTGTTGCTCTTATTGGCTACCTGGACCTCAGCGATTAACCTCGCTGAACCCATGGTGGCAACGCTGCAAGGGCTTGGATGGCGTCGCAGTATATCAACGGCCGTCGTGGCGCTTAGCGTATGGTTGTTAGGGCTGCTTTCGGCGTTCTCGTTTTCCACGCTTGCCGATTTCAGGCCGTTGTTCGGACGCAATGTGTTTGAGCTAGTTAGTAGTATTCCGCCCGATATTTTCCTACCTATGGGTGGGCTGTTGATTGCTATCTTTGCGGCCTGGGTGATGCCCCGCGTGCAGGTTGTACAGGCATTGGGTGTTGGGGAGAGTGGCTATGCACTCTGGCGTAATATTGTCCGCTGGGTGTCGATTCCGCTGACGTTTATTGTATTGCTCGGCGGGTTGCTATAGTTCTTGAATATTTTAATCCAATAGCGTTAAGCAGGAGTGTGCAATGAGCAATGCCTTACGACCATTTCAAGGTATTTCGCCTCGCCTTGGTAAGCGGGTTTATGTCGACCCCGCTAGCGTGGTAATAGGTGATGTAGAGCTGGGCGATGACTGCTCGGTCTGGCCGATGACCGTGATCCGGGGAGATATGCATCAGATCCGCATTGGTGCTCGCACTAGCGTGCAGGATGGCAGCGTGCTGCATATTACCCATGCCAGCGATTTCAATCCTGATGGCTTTCCACTGACGATTGGTGATGATGTCACCATTGGCCATAAAGCGATTTTGCATGGCTGTACGCTGGGTAGCCGTATTTTGGTGGGTATGGGGGCAATTGTGATGGATGGAGCAGTTGTCGAGGATGAGGTGATTATTGCGGCTGGCGCAGTTGTTACACCGGGCAAACGTTTGGAAAGCGGTCATGTATATGCGGGAAACCCGGCGAAAGCGTTGCGTCCACTTAAAGATAAAGAGCGCGCTTTCTTTCCTTACACGGCAGGTAACTACGTTAAGTTAAAAGATCAGTTCCTCGCTCAGTAAATTTCTTCATACAGGCGCTAAGCAGTTGGCCTAACACTCTTTTTTTCTTAAATAGACATGTTGCGGCAGCCAAAAATCTGGTAATTTATCCAGTTTTCCAGGATGCCGCGCTAATGGCGAATTTTCGCACGCACATTACGGTAGCAGCAGCAGGCGGCGTACTCATGGCTTATGCTGGCTGGCAGGCTGAGTGGTGGCCAGCGACTCAGGCGCTATTAATTATTGCTCTGGTAGCCTTTGGCGGTATTTTGCCTGACATAGATGCTGATCGATCACGATCTATCCGTTTGATTTTTAATCTTTTATCGGTGCCTTCACTGGTGCTTGGTGTGTTGTTGTTGCAGCCCTGGTTAACACCAGGTTTGTTGCTAGTGGCGTGTGGTGGCATTTACGTTAGCGTGCGTTATTTTGCGGCGGTGGTGTTCTCACGGCTAACGGTTCATCGAGGTATTTGGCACTCATTGATGGCGGCTGTGCTGTGCGCGCTGATGACTGCCGCGTTTAGTTTTCATCTGCTGGCACAGCCAGCTTGGCTGGCCTGGTGCCATAGTGCAGCGGTACTGCTAGGATTTATCATTCATTTAAGCCTGGACGAACTTTTCAGCGTGGACCTAGAAGGCGCGCGGTTAAAGCGCTCTTTTGGCACCGCACTTAAGCTTGGCGATGGCCGCCGCCCACTATCGAATGTCTTTATGCTGATTGCGCTATTTACCTTGGTGCCCTGGGTACCACCGTGGGACGTGTTGATTGAGTTGTTTCATCAAGGGTCGCTGCTATGGCGATAATCATCAGCGCTTAAACTGTGTTTTTTGAGTTTGTCGTAGAAGGTTTTGCGGGGTATTCCCAGATGACGGCATACGTCGGTTACGCGCCCATGATGGCGGGACAGGGATTGGCTAATCAGGCTCTTTTCAAATAGCTCTACTTGGCGCGGCAACGTGGGCTCTTCGGTGTCGGCGTTGGCCCCTTCCAGTAGCGCATCCAGACGGTAGTCAAAGGCTGCTCCCAATAGCACATAACGCTCTGCAAGGTTACGCAGCTCGCGAACATTACCAGGCCAGTCGTGAGCCAGCAGGGCGGCAATTGAGTGGCTATCCAGGGTAGGGGCTTCTAAGCCACTGCGGTTGGCAGCGACCACGGCGAAATGCTGGAACAGCAGGGGAATGTCCTCGCGTCGTTCGCGCAGTGCGGGCAGTGGCAGGGTGACCACGTTGAGTCGATAGTAGAGATCTTCGCGAAAGCTCCCTTCTTCAGCAGCAGCTTTAAGGTCCACTTTGGTGGCCGCAATCACTCGTATATTGAGTGGCACCGTCTCGTTGGCCCCAAGACGCTCGACGCTACGCTCTTGTAATACGCGCAATAGCTTCACCTGAAGTGCCAATGGCATTGATTCGATTTCATCCAGGAACACGGTGCCACCATTGGCATGCTCGAATTTACCAATTCGCCGTTCTACTGCGCCGGTAAAAGCACCTTTCTCATGGCCAAACAGTTCTGACTCTATGGTGTTTTCTGGCACTGCACCGCAGTTTATCGCCATAAACGGGCTATTGCGTCGGACGCTACGTTCATGAATGGCGCGGGCGACAAGGTCTTTTCCGGTGCCGGTTTCGCCAAATAGGAGCACATCAGCCTCTACTTGGCTGATGCGTTGAATCATTGCTGCTAGGCGAGAAATCACTGCGGTACGGCCGACTAAACGAGGCCCAAGGGCTGCCTGCTGAACCTCAAGCTCGGCTTTTAAGCGCAAATTTTCCAGGCTTAGCTGGCGCTTTTCGATGCCTCGCCTTACGACATCGAGTAGCTGATCCCCAGCGAAAGGCTTTTCCAGAAAATCCCAAGCGCCTGCACGCATCGCCTCCACCGCGGTTGAGATGTCACCGTGGCCAGTGATTAAGATAATCGGCAGTGTGGCATCGCGGCTGTGTAATTCATGTAATAGCGCCATACCGTCCATTCCGGGCATACGAATATCACTCACGATGACGCCGGGAAAGTTTGCTGGTAGTGCCTCAAGCGCTTGTTCTGCAGACTCAAAACAGTGAGGCGTGTAGCCAGCGAGTTCGAGTGTTTGGCTGGCGGTGATACGCAGGTGCGGTTCGTCGTCGATCACCATGACCGGCAGCGTCGACGGCTCATGCATGGTTGTTACTCTCCTTGACTGAGTATGGCTGCAGTACGTTAGGTGTTGTTGAACAGGGTAGCGTAATGGTGAATCGCGCCCCGCCAGTGGGCTGATTCGCTACCTGCAGCTTGCCGCCCAGATCCTCCATAATACGTGAGGAAATCGAAAGTCCTAGCCCTAATCCGCTGCCGGGTGCTTTCGTGGTGAAGAAAGGTTCGAAGATCTGGCCCAAGTGTTGTTCTGGGATGCCTGGGCCATTATCGGCAACGCTAATCATCACTTGCTGTTGTGCTATTTCTACGCTTAGCGTCAGCATGGGTGACGATACCTCTTTCATTGCCTGTAACGCGTTACTGATCAAATTCACCAGTACTTGCTCTAGGCGGACTAAATCACCCTCAACCCAAAGCGTCTCCTCTGGCCATTGTTGGACCACCCTGATGCCATCATCACGTAAGCGGCTGTGGAATAAACGCAGGGCGTACTCAATACAGGCTTGGACAGAGATTGTTTCCTGACGCTCGCTGCTCTTACGAGAAAACTGGCGCAGCTGGGCGCTAATATCGGCCATGCGCTGGGTAAGCTCGACAATTTGCGCTAGGTTGGCATCTGCTTTGTCCACCCGCGACAGTTCAATAAACCGTCGACCATTTTCAGCGTAGGCGCGAATAGCCGCTAATGGTTGATTTAACTCGTGATTAATACCGGCAGCCAATTGACCTAATACCGCAAGCTTTGCCGCTTGGATCAGCTCATCTTGGGTTTGGCGTAGATTAGCTTCTGCTCGCCGCCGCTCTTCTATTTCACCAGAAAGCCTCTGATTACTGGCGACTAAATCACGTGTTCTTCGCTCAACGCTGACTTCTAGTTCATCGCGTACTCTCGCTAAGGTTTGTCGTTCGCGTTCCGCAAACGCTTCTCTCTCTCGGCGTAAACGCAAGCGTTGCCAACCAATGCCTCCGCCCAAGGCCACCACGCCATATAAGCCTCCCGCCATCAGCGCCGCGATCCACTGGGCGTTCACCACAGGAGTCAGTGGTTTTAAAATATGCATTTGCCAGCCAAACTCTGGGAT
The DNA here is from genome assembly GCF_014897885.1 of Halomonas sp. 3D7M. Taxonomy (NCBI): domain Bacteria; kingdom Pseudomonadati; phylum Pseudomonadota; class Gammaproteobacteria; order Oceanospirillales; family Halomonadaceae; genus Halomonas; species Halomonas sp. 3D7M. Next base: position 25,784 of record NZ_JABUZF010000250.1, read on the forward strand.
GGGGCGCGTAAGGCTTAAATAGTGCCCACCACTTAATGGCCCGCTAGCAAAGCTAACAAGATAGCTATCGGCCCCGTAAGGGGCTTCAAGCTCAATGCCGGAAGGCGTTAAAGGCTCCATTGCATAGCGACGAGTTGCCCGTAGGCTGTCGCGTTGGCCGTCGGTAAGAGGGTGGAGGGCATTCATGCGCAGCTCAGGGTGGCTGGCCATGAAAATAATATTGTCGCTATCGGTGACAAACAGTTCAGCGTCCTGCTCAGCCCAGCTCTCTTCAACATCGTCGAGCAGTACTTTGACGACGATAACACCGTCGGGTTTTGCATCGGGCGAGGTGTCATCAAGCCACACCGGCGCTGAGAAATAGTAACCACGCTCAAGCGACTGTACACCTAAGCCATAAAAACGCCCCTGCCCCCCGGTAATGGCATCGGTGTAATAGCTGCGAAACGCGTAGTTTTGACCAATGAATGTATTAGGGCGGTGCCAGTTGCTGGCGGCGATGGTATCGGCGTCACGGTTAAGCAAATAAACATCTGAGACCCCAGAGGTAAAGCGAAAACGGTCAAGCAGTAAGTTGAGCGGCATGGGGTCTTGGCTGTCTGGGGAATCTAAAAAACGTTGTACGCCTTCCCTGGTCGCCAGCATTTGTGGCAAATAATCATAGCGCAGTAGGTAACCATTTAAGTTGGCGGCCGACAGCCGCAGCTCGTTTTCGGCATCGTCTTGTAAGTTTGATAGCGCCTGCTCGCGGGCCAGTTGAGCGGCCTGCCACATGCATAGCATCAGTCCTAGCGGAATCGCGATTAGCCAGAGTAGCCGCCAGCGGTGACCTGAAAGGCGAAGTAAGCGACTCATGCGGGTGTGCTGCTGGTACCTTGGGCACGACGCAGTGCTCGCTGGGCGCGGGTTTCCGCTCTGGCCATCTCGAGAAGGCCTTCCTCAACGTACACTAAGTGCTCGTGCGCGCGGCTGCGGGCATCTTCAGCACGCCCTTCTAAAATCGCATCTAGTAGGGCTCGGTGTTGCTTCATTAGCTGCGAACGCGAGTCGGGCTTTGCAAAAAGATGGGCGAGGTTGTCAACGATGCTTTGCTCTAATAAATGAAAAATGCCTCGAATGGTGTGAAGTAACAGTACGTTATGAGCGGCTTCTGCAATAGCAAGGTGGAAGGCTGCGTCTAGTTTTGCTTCTTGGGCGGGGTTGGCACCCACAAATCCACCATCAAGTTCTTCAAAACGCTGGATTAATACGGCTTTGTCCGCTGGTGTTGAGCGTAACGCGGCGTAATAAGCCGAAATGCCTTCCATCGCATCGCGAAATTCAAGCAAATCCAAATGAAATTCGTTGTGTCGGGAAAGCATCTCCAACAAAGGGTCGGTGTAGCCGCTGTTTAGCGTTTCATTCACGAAGGTACCACCCCCTTGGCGGCTGGTAAGCAGGCCTCGTGCGGCAAGCTTTTGAATGGCCTCACGTAGAGAGGGGCGTGACACGCCAAACCGTTCAGCAAGCTCTCTTTCTGGGGGCAGGCGCTGGCCAGGCTTGAGGCTACCTTCAAGAATCATTGCTTCAAGGCGCTCGGTAATCACATCAGCCAAGCGCTGCTGGCGGAGCGGAGGATAAGTCATTAGTGCAGGCCCTTATAATTGGTAAGACCAATTATAAGGGCTTTAATGATTTGTCTCAACAGTAAAAGGCTAGCAAATTGATAGCTATTGGCACCGTTTATTTGACTTATAACTAAAGTATATGACCGAAATATGCCATGGTGGGCGATGCGTGTTTGACACGACTGCGGCGCCTCATTACTGTTGAGGATAATTTTTTGTAAATTGGTAAAACCAATTTTTATCTGAAGCGCCTAATACTGACGCTTCGATGACCGTTTACAGATAGTACTTATAGATAGTGCATCTATTTATTGCATAGGGCCTGCCATGATCATTTCATCACCTACGGACTACCGCCAAGCTGCCAAGCGTCGTATCCCCCCGTTTCTGTTTCACTATGCTGATGGCGGGTCATACGCAGAGCATACGTTGCGGAGCAATGTTGAAGACCTAGCGGGTGTCGCGTTGCGGCAGCGGGTGTTGAAGGATATGTCGTCGCTATCGCTGGAAACCGAACTGTTTGGTGAAAAGATGGCAATGCCTCTTGCCTTGGCGCCGGTGGGGCTAACAGGCATGTACGCTAGGCGTGGTGAAGTCCAGGCAGCACGGGCAGCGACCAAGAAGGGCATACCGTTTACGTTGTCGACGGTCTCCGTATGTCCAATTGCAGAAGTGGCAGCGGCAGTGGAGCGGCCCATCTGGTTTCAGCTTTATGTATTGAAGGATCGGGGCTTTATGAAGCACGTGCTTGAGCGTGCTAAGGCGGCAGGGGTTAAAACATTAGTCTTCACCGTTGATATGCCTGTGCCTGGAGCGCGTTATCGCGATGCCCATTCAGGCATGAGCGGCAAAAGCGGGCCTATGAAACGTATGCTTCAGGCTGCGTTGCATCCTCTTTGGGCTTGGGATGTCGGTGTTTGTGGCCGCCCGCATGACCTAGGCAACGTGTCTGATTATCGTGGTCAGCCGACAGAACTTGAGGATTATATTGCTTGGCTTGGCGATAACTTTGACCCCTCTATTTCCTGGAAAGATCTGGATTGGATTCGTGAGCAGTGGGATGGCTCAATGATTATTAAGGGCATATTGGATGCTGAAGATGCCCGTGATGCAGTCCGCTTTGGGGCGGATGGTATTGTGGTTTCCAATCACGGTGGCCGTCAGTTGGATGGCGTGCCTTCTACTGCACGTGCCCTGCCTGCTATTGCAGATGCAGTTAAGGGTGACTTGTCCATCCTGGCAGATTCTGGTGTGCGTAATGGGTTAGATGTAGTGAGAATGATTGCCATGGGTGCAGACACAGCATTGATAGGTCGTGCCTTTATCTATGCGCTTGCAGCGGCAGGTGAGGCGGGGGTTGCTAACCTGCTTGAGCTATTCGAAAAAGAGATGAAGGTGGCGATGACGCTCACCGGTGCGCGAACGATTGCTGATCTCAGCACCGAATCATTAGTTCCTGACGCAATTCCTGCGCTTAAATAACGCTCAAATAGAGGGGGTGATGCTGCCAGCATTAGAGTAACAGACGAATGTTGGCGTTTTTTTACAAAATCCCTTGCCAAGACGGCAGCGAATCCGTAAAGTACG
>NZ_JABUZF010000251.1:0-832 GCF_014897885.1 Halomonas sp. 3D7M
ATAACTTTTGCATAACCACTTACTGACAGCTTAACAGATTCCAGACTTGGTCTGGCGTCCACCTGTGACCTCTTGAGATTAAAGACCGTCGAATGCCTGAGTTGGGCGGGAGATTTCATTATGGGTTCCAATAACAGCTCTGCCATCGGTACGTTGGGACGCTCTTGGCGAAAGTGGATAGCACCACAGCCACGATTGTCGGCTTCATTGACAATCTCAATGAAGCGCCGTGCTCTTTGCGCCTGTCCATGACCTATGACCAGGGCAAAGTGATGGTCAAACATGCTGAGATTGCCCAGAAGACGAGTGCAGCGATCTAAGCCGACCCGCATAGCCCATAGAAGTGGGGTTCCAATGAGACACCTATGGGCTGTTGAGGCAGTACCTGCGGAAGCGCACGGACCTGCCAGCCTGTAGCCAGGAAGGACTCGACGAGATCGCCGACTAACTGGATACACGATCATGCAAGACACTGGGGCGACGCTCACCGTTAGAAGTCTACGTCGAGGCGCTAGAAGGCCGAGAACTCTTCAATAACGTTGCACTTGGAGCTTAAAGCCGCCAAACTCCTCAGGGCAGGTGCGCTTGGTACCACCATAGTGTTCCCTGCAAATACCAGGCTTCGATGATTATGCCCCCTCCCCTGAGCTTCTTGTCCGCCACCTGACTGTGAGGTCAGCATTTTACCTTAGGCTCTATCTTCAAATTATCCCTCACAGAGGCTCTATTAGACTTTCCCTTAGAGAGTATCAGAAGCCTTAACCCAAAGCTTTCCTGAGCCCCTCAGAATCAGCTTCAGATCGATGTCAATCGAGTAGGAAGGGGAGTCGCC
>NZ_JABUZF010000016.1:0-6157 GCF_014897885.1 Halomonas sp. 3D7M
GGTGAGTCTCGTGAATAAGCCGGGATGACAAGTGCCGCCACCGGTATGCTAAAACAAATTGCGCAACAAGCATTTTATGAAAGCCGGGATAATCTGCAGTACATCTTCGCAGGTGTCGTTCCGGTGCCTGCTGGGGCGACCACATGGTTACGCCCATATAAGTGGCAATACTTTGTTGCATCTGGTGATATTGAAGCACTTTGCTTTCTGTCGATGCTCGATGATTCGCCATTTCCTGCCACCCCTGCGTTTGATTCCACAGCGCTGACGTCTGGTTGTAACGCTGTTGCACTGATTTCTCAACAAGCTTTTTTTAAAAACACGCTATTGCCCGGCGTTGAAGACACCTTTCCCAAGGGAACATTTGCTGTACACCAAACCAACCAGCATTCGGTTATTTCTAGTAATGGGGCGTTTGATGCGCAGATAGATGGCGACAATATTAACACCAACTCCTTTTCTCTTTGGCCTTCCGATGCTGGTGACGGGCTCCAGACATCCTCTGCTGGCGGAGGCCCGCTTACCTTCCTTTTTGGCCTAGCCGACCTGCCAGATGCCACCTATAGCTGGACGTCAAAAACTGTCAATCCGCTTTCTTTAAATTATTCGACCGGGGTGATGACTTTTGAAGAAGACCCTAGTCCACAGGCGACGCATGATCAGGATATTCCTTGGTATGACTACATCATCCTTGTTGGTCTAGGTTTAACGCTACCCGGTCTGATTGCCGATATAACCGATGCGGTCAACCATTATGGCGACCAAGTGAATGCTGTGGGCATGTCTAATATTAACGCCGCCGTGCAATCAACTTTTGATAACGATGTCGTCAACGTAGCCAGCCTTCTCGACTGGCAAATTGATGGACAGTCGTTCAGCTTGACCGAGGGAGGCCTAGACGGAGCCTTCTATTTCCGTGGAAACCTTTCCTGACCACCCCTCTTAGCTGATCTGAGCATAAGTTGGAGTGAATACTCATAGTGACGAAGGAGAAATACCATGACTGATAGCACTTCACTTGCCCCAGTTGCTGTAAAGGAAATTGACGCCCGTGCGGTTGCCGAGACATACAATTGGGATACCGTTGTAGCACTGCATTTTGACACGACCAACCGAGCACTTACTGACAACTGGAGCAGTGTTGATGATAGAGCCAAGAACATCTCACAGTCAGCCAGCGATGATCCAAGCTACCAACTCACAGCCAGTTTGGACGCTTGGCAGCTGTCTACCGGAGGCGATGGCAAGAACATCAATATGAGCGTTCCAGTTTCTGGTGGTAACTACCTAGCAGGTGGCCAAAGTTACTCACTGGATGGGCTTGGGATGAGCGTTATTATCCAAATTAATATGGATTGGATTCCAGACCCAGACCAGAAGGCTTTTGTGATCAACGAAGGGGTTGGTGCCATCGTTGCCGATCTCGATAATAGCGTTGTGGATGCTGCGCTTATCGAGGATTTTGCAACTAACGGTGTCACGATTAGCAGTAATTCTGCGCTGTCTACCGTTACGCCAGGCGCCGCTTGGGTGGTGACCGCGGAGGACAGCTCTTTCTATTACATGTTTTATAGTGAAGACAAGGATCAGGATAAGTTTCTCTCTGTCTATCAATACACTGATTCCTTCCAGAGCCAGCTTCGTGCCCTTAGTCAGGAAGCTGGCGGAACAGCTGCCGTCGTCGTTATGAACATCGTCAATCCACCAGATGCTGGCAGTATCGGTAACGCGGTATTACCAGAGCTTCTTAGTGAGTGGTTCAATACCAATATTGGCTATTTTAACTTCGTTTTCTCAGTAATAGATCTGACTCCCCAGCTCGGCCAGTCTCCCAACTATACCTGGATTGATCCCACAGCCACCAGTTATGCCGTGGTGGACGAGCAGACCATGGAAAGTTCAGTGATGGGTGTATTGACGATGATTCAGAACAATACTCCCGGATCAAATCATCAGGTGTCACCTAATGCCATTCCAACAGGCGAGGATGCCAACGGGGCCGATACAGGCTTGCTGATTAGCGGCCCGAACTTTGTGAAGAATATGATCCTAGCGGGTGCCAAGAACCTCTTTGACGAGGCGACAGACGAGGATTTCACTACATTTAATGATGGTCTGTCTGTAAAAAACGTCAATAAGTTGACTTACGGCTACTTCAAGATGGATGACGACCCGTCTGCCACAACGGCAGACGACGGTTATTCCTCTCAACTAGACGAAGGGATTCTCCCTGAGGGGCTGGTAAATGCCTTCAAGACTCAGGGCCAGTATGGATATATTTATAACCCTGACCTCCGAAACGATTCAGTTAAAGTCAACATCAAGGGAAGTCAATGGTTCCTAAGCGGTAACGGGGATGAGTACATCGTAGATCTCAATGACGGCAAACTCGAATTATACACCGCCACCCAAGTCACCATTGAAGCTAATCAGTTTGAAATGAATTTGGAACACAGTTTTCTGGAAATCAAATTCATTGACTTAACCTACCACCAAAGTTGGCAATACGACGTCCATATTAATTATACCGAGCAGGTGAGCCTAGGTCTGAAAACGGTCACGACGTCTTCCGGAGACACGAAACAGATTTTCAATTTCACCCAGTCCGTACGCAATATGACGGTCAATGTCACAAAAACCCAAGCCGAAATAGACTTTGAAATTGTCATGGGAGCGGTCACCGCGTCCCTCGCATTGATTGCTGTTATTGGCCCGGTTGTGGATGGCCTTGCTGCCTCTGCAGAAGTGACAGTTGCCAGTGTTGATGAAGGCTCGGCCCTTCTTGATGAAGAAAGCTTTTTCAGTGCACTTGGTGAGGACAGCGAGAGCGAAGAACAAAATGTCGCCAACGAAGAAGATGCGCTGGCGAATGGTGCTGAACAAGCTACAGGGCGAATGACGCGGATCAAAAATGCTTTCAATTCGACTCGCTGGAAAGTATTCGGTGGTGTCACAGCAGCTTTGACTGCAGCGTATGGTGTTGAAATGACCGTGGCGGCTATTTTGGAGTCTGTATACAAAAACGATTGGGAAAACGTGCCTGGCTTTGACGAGTTTGCCAACGATGCCATCGCGCCTTATACCTTCCCAGGTGTCAATGGATATGAGCTCAAATCAGCATGGCTCGCCGATTCTTTACAAATTGGCCTGAAAACCAAGTAAACAGCGACAAAGGAAAGCAGCCATGTCCACCCAAAATGCTGCCGCAAATACCTATAATTGGGATACCGCTTTTGCTATTCCGATTCCTGACGTCAATAAAACCATTGTGGATCAGCAGTCATCACCGCAAAGCTTCTCGGTTACGGCAGAAGGTTCTTACACAGCCTCCGCTGATTTCTCGGACTGGCAAGTCTGTATGGGTGGGGATGGCAAAAACATCCGTATTTCCATCCCCATGAGCAACATCATTGTTGACTACACCAGTGGCAGTAAGGTTACCGTTGATGCTGGCAACGCAACGATAGAAATCAACCTTCACTACATTCCCCACAGTGCCGCGAATGACGACTCATCGAACTTGGTTGCTCTGGTTGCAAAAACCAGCTCAGACAATGCCTCAACTCCAGTAGCCGCTTTGGTGGGAGAGGTATCACTCACCCCCAACCCTGGAAGTGTCACTCAGGCCGTATTTGGCCAAGCCCTTTTAGATTGGATCTGCGCTAATTTAAGCGAGTTCAACCATGTATTTTCAGTGGTTGATATCAACCGAATGATTGACCAGGGACAGTGGGGGTTCGTAACACCAAATTATACAGAGTACGCTTACCTAGATGGCAATTCGCTTGGCAACAGCGTTCTTGGCGTGCTGACGATGACAGGTGATCGAACCGGGCAATCGTTGAGCGAGCAGGTTTCTCCTAATGCCATCCCAGCGAATAGCGAAGCCGGTTTTCTCGTCTCCCAGGAAAGAACCTTATACGATCTGGTACGACCCGCCATCATGGTTGCCTACCCTGGGCTGAATAGCGATAACTTCCTGATGAGCAATGATAAAACCAAACTTTATCTGGATCAGGGGGTATCAGTGGATATGCCTCCAGTTGAACATGATGGTTCAACTTATCACCCTATACTCACATCCCTTACAGTAGAAACCGATGGAGAAACATTCATCGTAACCAGCACAACCAGCACCTACATCACTTTTGGCATTACATCAGAGACAACCGCAACCAACTGGTACACGCTAAATCTCGGTAGCTCAAATAATGGGCAAACCATCAATTTCGTACAAACACAACCAACTGACCAGCAGTATACAGTTCACCAGGATCCGGGGGTCGTCGTTACCGAGATCATCATATCGATCATTGTCGGCCTAGTGGCCTTGATTTGCGCCCCTCTGACGGAGGGGGCATCACTCGTGATTGGTGGGCTTGTGATTGGGCTGCTATTGGGTGCTTCAGAAATTGCAACAGGTGCCATTGAGTCGGTCAATAAAGAGACATCACCTTCTGTGGATTTGCTTTTGATTAATGCCGTTGATCCTATCAAATGGACGGGAAGTGACTCGTTCAAGCTTGATTATGTACACCCAAATATTTCCTTACAGCTGGGCGGAGATCCACTCTTCGTATAACACACGCAACGCTAATTCAGGAGAACCATGATGGCTGATACTGAAAAAATCATTGATGTACTGATCGCTATTGATGCCGAGTCAGTCATTCAAAAGTACGGAGCTAATACAGACTCTGATAACCCTCAGCAGATCGCTACCAGCGCGAATTTTATCTACATGATTGTGCGTAGTGACGAAGCGGTTTCTGGAAACGGCGGCGCGGAGTTGACCATTGCGGCCCAGACACTAGACGTTATTCGTTGGCGAGAAACTTCGTTGACGCTAAACGGCACTTACTCAACCATACTTTATGAGTTCGATTCGACCAATAGCGACGGCCTGATCACCCCTCCCCAGCCCATAACTGTAGAGGTAGATACCCCCTTACCGGTTGCTTCTGATCCCCTTCATCCATCAACCCAGACGATCAATGACTATTTCTGGAACTGCACGGTCACCAGAGCCGGAAATGTAACCTACCACTTCAAGTTCATGATTGTTGATCGTGATAATAATGTACAGGGTTACTATTGGTGGGATCCCTTCATTCAGATCACTGACTGATTTTATTCTCTGAACCTCTTTCAACCAAGAGGACAAATACAACAAGGAGAATGCTGCATGGAACGAAGCACCACGCCACAAATCATCGATATATTGATGGCGGTCGACGCGGATACCATCGCATCAAACTACCTCCCTGGAACCCCATCCAAGCCAACGCCGATTGACGAAACGATGATTTACTTGATCGTCCGGCAAGACAATGGGGCCTTCGGGGAGGGAACGGGGGAGCTAAAAGTAACTGCTCGTACACTAGACACCCTCAGATGGCGAGAGACATCACTTTCTGCAAATGCGACATACTCAGCAATTCTGTACCAATACGAACCCGTGGGTGGAAAACAGAACATTCTGTCAACACCTTATCCAGTTGTCGCAGAAGTCAAAACCCCGCTTCCTGTTCCTGGTGATCCTCTTCACCCTGTGACTCAAACAATCAACAGTTATTTTTGGTCGGCACAAGCGGTTGCTGAAGGGGAAATTACCTACGCGTTCAATTTTATGCTCACAGATCGGGACAACATTGTTCAGGGCTACTACTCGTGGGATCCATTTATTCAGGTCACTGCTTAACAACTTCAGCAGAAGGATATTGTCATGGCAACTGATTCTACTCACTTCGTAAAATATCGATTGAAAAGCCCAAATCTGAAGGAGCAGTACATCACCTTCAGCTCTAGAACGCCTAAAACGCTACAAATTGCCCAAGATCATCCATTAGTCCAGAAATTGGCAGAAACTGACTCCAAAGCAGCCAGCAATGTGGAGCAATTAATCCAGGAACTATTGACACATGAAAAGCGCTTTTTCGCATGGCTAGGGGCTAGCGAATCACACATGGAGCAATTTATGAATGACCCTGTCAGCGCCTTGAAGCTGGCGATACCTGACCTGCCAGACTCCTTCTTCAACGAACTTGATTCGCTGCCCAAGATATTCCAAAAAAAGACGTAGCCTAGTGCTAATGACAGTCAGTTAAGCCTAGCTGGCATTAGCCGATGGGCTGGTTTTTTTGTTTAATAAGTGCCT
>NZ_JABUZF010000255.1:0-2482 GCF_014897885.1 Halomonas sp. 3D7M
TACGTCCTGGAATGAACGCTTACGAACGTATTGAAGACCCCGCCGAGATTGCCAAGCGTGAACTAGACGGTCCGTTTTCTCATGTGGTGTTCAATGTGGCACTGGCCAACGTTGAGGCACCCGAGCTACAGGTGCGTCATGCCCGGCCGCGGGCTAAAGAAGATGAGCAGGATCTCGCCAGTCAACTGGCCGGTACAGCGAAGGTCTGAGTCTGTTTTCAAACCACATAAAAACTATATAAGAGACCCATTATGACTCCTACAAAAGCCTTTCTGAGCACTGCCGTGGCGGCCTCTCTACTCTTTGGTGCCGTTTCTGCCCAGGCTCGCGATTTCCGCCTGGGGGTAATTACACCTCCCCAGCACCTCTGGTCCACCGAAGCTGTGGCCTTTGCCGACACCCTTCATGAGCGTTCTGATGGCGAGCACAGCGTCAGTGTCTTCCCGGCTCAGCAGCTCGGTAACGAAGCACAGATGGTTCAGCAATTGCAGACTGGCGCGCTGGACATGGCCTTTCTGACCATCGCTGAAATTTCCAATCGGATTCCTGACTTCGGTGCCCTCTATGCGCCCTATCTGGTTGATGATGTGGATCATGCCGCGCGCCTACTGCGTTCCGACACTGCCGGTGAACTGCTCGACCTGATGCCCCAGGGCGTGGGTATGGTCGGCGTTGGCTATGGCATGGTAGGCATGCGGCAGGTGCTCTCTCGGGCACCTATCGAGAACCAGGCCGATATGAGCGGGAAGCGCTTGCGTATCACCCCCTTTGAGCCAATCCGTGACTTCTATACTGCCACTGGCGCGGCTCCAGCCCCGTTGCCATTGCTCGAAGTCTATGACGCTCTGGCTAATGGCCAGGTAGATGCCATCGACATGGACTTTGATTCTATCTTGATCCTCAAGTTTTATGAGCAGGCGCCTAACTTACTGATCTCCAACCATATGATGTTCCCTATGGTGGGTGTGGTCTCCGGTCGGGTTTGGCGCGAACTCTCAGTGGAGGATCGTGAGTTGATCGAGACCGCCATGGCTGAGCACCTGGAGAATGTCCTGTCCGGCTTTCAGGCTAAGGATGCTGCCCAAGAAGCTGAGATCCGTGAGCTTGGTCTGAACATTGTCGAGGCCGATGCTGAGTTCTTCGGCGACGCCATTGCCGAGTGGGAAGCAATCTGGGGTGAGAAAGCTCCGAGACTGGAGATGCTTCGCCAGGAAGCCGACCGTCTACGTGAATGAGGGCGACGTGATGTTGTCACGACTTTCTGACCGACTTGCCAAAGGAGAGGAGATCACTGCCGCTGTCCTAGCGGCGGCAGTGACCCTGCTGATCCTTGTCAATGTGGCTTTTCGTGCCGCCGGCTATCCGATCTACTGGATCAGCGAGCTGGCTATCTACGCCATGATCTGGATGACTCTGCTGATCTCCAGTGCGGTTTTTAAACGGCGCCAAGGGATTGCTGTGACGCTGTTCACTGATCTCTTGCCGACCTCTTGTCAGCGCCTGGTAGGTTTGTTTGTCGACCTCATGGTGGCGCTCTTCGCGCTGATTCTGCTGTGGCTTTGTTGGCGCTGGTATCAGCCACTACTGCTGTGGCAGAGCGGATTCGATATTCAGGCTTTTCAAGGCGAGACCTTCAATTTCATCTATGCCGAGAATACCTCAACGCTGGGTATCAAGAAGTTCTGGGTGTGGCTGATTCTTCCTTGGTTCGCCGCTTCCTTGCTGTTCCACAGTCTGATCAATTTATGCCAATCGCTGTGCAATCTTGGTCGTCCGGCATCCCACACCACTCAAGAGGAGGTGGCCCGATGACTGTCGCTGTCTTTGCTGTGCTACTGCTGGGGGCGGTGCCCATTGCCCTGGTGCTGGCACTTACCGCCCTGTTCTATATATTGGTATCGGGTAATACCGTGCTCTTTGAGTCCTATCCTCAGCAGTTATTCGCGGCCATCGAGAGCTATGGGCTGCTGGCCATTCCACTCTTTATGCTGGCCGGAGAGTTGATGAACGAAGGTGGGGTAACTCGCCGATTGATCGACCTGGCACGGCTGCTGGTGGGTGGTTTTCGCGGTGGCTTGGCCTACATCAATCTGGTTGCCAACATGATGATGGCAGCGATTATCGGTTCTGCCGCCTCGCAGATCGCCATCATGTCTCGGGCTATGGTGCCAGCCATGGAACGGGAGGGCTATGACAAGCCCTATAGTGCGGCCATTACCGCTGCTGGCGGCTTGCTGTCACCCATCATCCCGCCCTCGATGCTGTTCGTGCTGTTCGGCGTGATGGCCCAGGTGCCCATTGCGGATATGTTTATCGCCGGTATCTTGCCGGGCCTACTGCTAGGCGGCACCTTCTTTCTGACTATCGCCATCATGGGGTTGGTACAGCAATACCCCAAGGGAGAGTGGCTGAGTCGACAAGAAGCAATAAAAGCGCTGAAGATGGGCCTGCCAGCCATGTCGATACCGCTGATTATCATCGG
>NZ_JABUZF010000255.1:2500-2716 GCF_014897885.1 Halomonas sp. 3D7M
GGCGGTATTCTGCTGGGCTTAGCGACTCCCACCGAATCGGCGGCGCTCGCCTCGCTGGCGGCGTTGCTATTAGGGCGCTATCTCTATCGTGATTTGAAAGTCGCCATGCTGCCCGAGATACTCAAACGCACCGCTATCAATGCCGGTCTGGTGATCATGTTGATCGCTGCTGCTGGAGTCTTCGGCTGGGTGGTCGTCTACGAGCAACTGCCGCAA
>NZ_JABUZF010000255.1:2763-31358 GCF_014897885.1 Halomonas sp. 3D7M
TGACCACCGACCCCTTTATTTTTCTGCTGTTGCTGGTGGGGGTGTTGCTACTGGTGGGAATGATCATCGATGGTATCGCTGCGCTGATCCTGGTAGTCCCCATCCTGCTGCCGATTGCCACCCAGCAGTTTGATATTACTCCCTACCAGTTTGGTGTGGTGGTCTGTCTGACGTTAGTGCTGGGACTTCTGACGCCGCCAGTGGGTGCAGGACTGTTTATTGCCTCTTCCATGACGGGGGTGCCGCCTATGCGTATCTTCCTGGCATTGTTGCCATTCCTGCTGGCGAGTCTTGTGACCTTGGTGTTGTTAGCTTGGCAGCCCTGGCTGACGCTGGCACTCCTCTAGAAAACGGATGTACAACCTTTAAGTAGCAGAGCCCCCTCAAGGTGTGACCTTAAGGGGGCCGCCCACCTTCAAACTATTCATGGCTACCTGACTGGCAATATCACGGATGCCTTCCATTGGGCTGACCGTGGTCGAGAGGGGGGGGGGCGATTACTTCGAAATTATCGAGTATTTAAATGCTAGTTTCTTCTTAAACAATTAATAGTATGAGATTGTTTAAAACAGCCCCGTGGAGGGTGAATAAAAGCTATAAATATCTTAAATGGAGTGACTATGAGCGATCATGATAATAAAAACGCTAGCCAAAGCGCGTTAAGCTTGAAAGGCGAAAGAAATGTTCACTGGAATCAGGATATCAGTTATGGGCAATATCTGGACTTAGAGCCCCTGTTATCTTGCCAGCGCCCACGCTCTGACGTACACGATGGGATGCTGTTTGTTATTATTCACCAAGTCTCTGAATTATGGCTTAAACAGTGTCTTCATGAAGCCCATGCGGCCGCTAATAATATTATGGTCGACGAGCTGCGGCCAGCTCTAAAGATGTTGACTCGGGTAGCACGCATCCAAGAGCAAATGATTCAGGCTTGGGAGGTATTAGTTACCATGACGCCAGCAGATTATATTTCCTTCCGTGATAGTCTCGGTCAAAGTTCTGGATTTCAATCGTATCAGTACCGCGAGCTGGAATTCTTGCTGGGAAATAAACATCCAGGGCTGGTTGAAGTGCATCGCTCGCATCCTAAAAACTATCAACACCTGACGAATGTTTTAAACGCACCCAGCCTTTATGATTGTTGTCTTAAATTATTGAGTCGACGCGGCTTTTCTCTTCCCGAAAAAGTGATTAACCGAGATTGGTCTGAGCCGTATGTGGCTTCACCCGAAGTAGAGGCCGTTTGGGCTGATATTTATCGCGATACTAACCAGTATTGGGATCTGTATGAGCTAGCCGAGAAGTTGATTGATACCGAATACAATTTCCACAAGTGGCGCTTTAGTCATATGAAAACGGTAGAAAGAATTATTGGCTATAAAGCGGGGACGGGAGGAACAACGGGTGTGTCTTATCTTAAAAAGGCATTGGATTTGAAGTTTTTTCCTGAGCTTTGGTCAGTTAGAACCACTATGTAGCCAACGATTGGTGGGTTCTGTTATTGATAATAAAAATGATGTCTCATGGTTATTGAAACCGCTGTGACTCTTTACCATGCTATGTGCTAAAAGATGATTTATATGCAAAATAAACCATCTTTTTTGGCGGTTTCATTATCGTAGATAAGTATCTGTGCTTGGCACTGGTAAGGCAGGGGCTTTTATTGTAACAGTACAGTGGCCGAGCGCTTTAGGGTTTCCGAGGGCAGTTCGCTGAAACGCACCTTGTACTCCTGTGAAAAGCGCCCCAACTGCTGGAAGCCGCAATCCATGGCGATGCTCGATACGCTTTCGTTGGGGGTGGCTCGTTCCAGGCGCTGGCGCACATAGTCGAAACGCAGTTGGCGGAAGTAGGCGATGGGAGAGACTCCGTAGTGAGTATGGAAGTCTCGATAGAGCCGTTCTCGTGAGACGCCAGCCGCTTGTTCCAATTCGGCTAGGCCGAGGGAGCGATCCAAGGACTCATGGAGTAGCGCTTCTAAGTCACTCAGGTAGGCAGGGCGCCCCTGTTGGCGACCGAGTAGCTCGCTTGTGTAGTTGTGAGGCTGGGTATACAGCAGGCTGGTAATCAGTGAGTTCTCGAAATTGCCCCACACCTCGGGAATATCGCAGAGTGAACCTTCGGCATGCAGCATTTCCTGCAGGTTAGCTACCATCTGCCACCACTCTTTCACCGTTCCGCTTAGAAGCATGCGTGGTTCAAAGATGACTGGCTGTGATAAATGGCGGTGCAACAGCTGTGATAGCTTGTGTTCAAGGGCTTGGCGGGAGAGGCGTACAAGGCGCTTCTGGCATTGCTCGTCCATGCTCAGGCGCAGTGTTTGGCTAGGCGAGATGATCGCTCCCACGGCAGTATCAGAGTCGAAGGCTTTATCTTGATACTCCATGCTCTGGGTGCCCTGAAGGGGCAAACTAATGCTGTAGCTGTGGGTCAGATCGGCAATGTCGACGGTTACCCGAGTGGCGTATTCGATGGTACCGATCGAAACACTGCCTAGGCAGGTTCCTTGATGGCGAAAGCTGAGCTGACGCGGTTGAGGTACTTCCAGACGATGGGGGCCGTTGACTTGGCTCATCCAGCGGCAGGCCGAGTCGGGATGACGAAACTCGGCGGTGATTTGTTGTCGGGCCATAGGTACGGTCATGTTTCCTCCTAGCCTCGCCGCAGTAATCATTATTTTGGGGCCTTGAGGCCGTAGCGCGGTCGAGGGTTTGTTCGCATGTCGTCTTTAAGTGCGCATTGCGAACTTGTATTGTTATTTTGCCACTTTGGTGAAGCAATGGCTATTCGTCTAAAAGTATTGCTTTTAGCCGCCTGAATAAAGACAAAACCGCAGACTTTCTGCTCGCTACCGGCCGACGAGACACCGGCTTCGTAGTGTCTCGCTGGGCGATTCGCCAAATACCTGACGATAACTGAGGCTGAAGCGCCCCATATGAGTAAAGCCCCAGCCCATGGCAATGTCGGTGATTGTCGCCGTGTCGGTGTCGGTTAGCAGCGCCTGCCGGACTCTTTCTAAACGCACCTGGCGTAAGGTTTCCATGGGGCTCTGATGGCGAAAATCTCGGAAGCCGGCATAGAGGGTTCTCAGGCTAACACCAGCCACCGACGCCAACTGAGCCGGGGTCAGCGGCTCTTGGGCATGGGCCTCGATATACTCCTCCACCCGTTTGACGTGGCGTGGGGCGAGGCGTTTATCCCCTTGGCGCAGCGCATCGCTGTAATTGTGGGGCTGAGTCGTTAACAGGGTATGGATGATCAATTGCTCAAGCTGGGGGGAAATCAGCGGATCTTGGTGTGCCTCCGGTGACTCCTTGAGCAGCCGAGTGATATAGCCGATTAGGTTGAACCAGCTGGGCGTGTCGCGCCAGTACATTACGGGGTGAAAACTTAAAGGGGCGCGTAGAGGGCGTCCCAAAAAGCGGCTACAGGCATGCTCTAGTGCTTCACGCTCGATACGTAGCATCAACTGATCACAATCTTCACTATAGTGCATCCTGAGTCGTGCCGTGGGGTTGAGTACTGAGGCCAGCAGCTGTCCCGAGTCGATCTGTTCGCCGTCGTTGTCAATCCGGGCTTGTCCCTGTAGGGGCATCTGAATCAGGTAGAAGTGCTCGAGCCGCTCAGGGTCGATGCGCACAGCTCCGCCATAGGCGAGGCGGTTATAGGAGACGCAGCCCAGCGCTACTGAGTGCAGGCGGGCAGACAGTTTGCCACCGTGACTCAACGGTTCCAGATGATGTGACTTAAAGATATTGGCGACGTTTGTGCGTGTTTCCTCTGCGGCAGTCGAGCTGAATACCAAGTTCCGATGATCCTCCATCAGGGCTTGCTTCATCCAACGGGGTAGTGATTGTTGCGTTGTCATAAGGATCTCAATTGTTGTTATGTGCCCGCATCAATGGGGAGTGTCGAAAGTCCTTTCAGTATAAATAGCGATTTTCTTGATTCATTTCTTGGCAAATTACTTTCTGCACTCAGCGGATAGAGATGGCAGTTAGCGGATCGTGAAGTGCTTACTTTCTTGTCTAAGGTGATGGCGTGGACTTTAGCAATGACCCGCCAACAACAACGAAAGGTATCTACATGGGCACTTCTATCGAGATCAAGGCAGCGGATGGCAGCGGAAACTTCACTGGTTATCTGGCCGTTCCCGCCTCCGGCAGCGGCCCCGGGATTGTGCTGCTGCAGGAAATATTCGGTGTTAATGCCACCATCCGTGAAATCGCCGATTACTACGCTGAAGAGGGTTATGTGGTGCTGGCACCGGATCTGTTCTGGCGTCAGGCGCCTAGCATTGAATTAGACTATACCCCGGAGGATTGGCAACGTGCCTTTGGTTTATTTCAAGGCTTCGATCAGGAGCTCGGTATTGAAGATATCGCCGCTGCTGTCGAGACCCTACGGTCGCGTCCAGAGTGCAGTGGTGCCGTAGGTGCCCTGGGCTTCTGTCTCGGTGCCCGTCTGGCCTATTTGACGGCTTGTCGTTGTGATGTAGATGCCGCGGTGGGTTACTACGGCATGGGAATCGAGAACCATCTGGACGAGGCAAAAAACATCCGTGGGACTCTAGTGCTGCACTTCGCCGAACAGGATGAATATTGTCCCGCCGCCGCCCGCGAGGCGATAGAAGCTTCCCTGGGCGAGCAGGATAATATCGAGCTGTATCTATACCCGGGTGTGGATCATGCCTTTGCCCGCCCTCATTCAGAGCACTACCACAAGCCCTCAGCGCTCATGGCCCACCAGCGCTCGGTGACGGCTTTTCGCAATGCGATAGGGCCTCATTACGATCTCTCGGCGCTGTGGGATAAGCATTGCGAGTATGAGTTTTCTACCCGCAACGTGGACGACACCATGGCCACCATGGTGGAACAGCCCTATGTCAACCATATCCCGACGCTCACGGGCGGGGTGGGGTATCGGCAGCTCTATCGCTTCTACAAGCATCACTTCGTCGACAGTAATCCCGCCGACACTACCCTGATTCCTCTATCACGCACTATCGGGGCGACTCAAATCGTTGATGAAACATTGTTCTGCTTTACCCACGATCGCGAGATCGACTGGTTGCTACCAGGGATTGCGCCCACCGGTAAGTATGTGGAAATCACGCTCGTCGCCATCGTCAAGTTCCGCGGCGACAAGCTCTATCATGAACATATTTACTGGGATCAGGCTTCGCTACTGGTGCAGATCGGGGTGCTCGACCCGACAGGGTTGCCAGTAGCAGGTCATGAGACAGCCGTTAAATTGCTAGACGAAACCTGGCCTTCCAACGAACTGATGCACACTTGGGGCAACAGCGCCAATCGCTGATCTATTTGTGCCTGCCTACTCGTAGCAATCACCTCAAAACCACTTGATGTTAAGAGAGCGTTTTCTGCTTGATCAGCGCAAGCTGCTCGGTTCTTTACCATTGTACGTCTGAGTTAGCTGCTGATGACGCGGTTGAAACACCGTCAGATTTGGCAAAAAAAACGCGTTAACACGTAAAGAAAAAGGGTGCCCATGATGGGCACCCTTTTTCATTAGCGGCTTGCTAACGACGTTAAGCGCTTTGTTTAACGCCTTTTTTGAGCTCACTTTGTTTGCTGTCATTGGCATCGCTTGGCTGTGGAAGCGAGGGCAGTGATTTAGCGAGCATATCGACACTATGCCGGTAGTAGAGCTGGCTCTTGTTGTGTTCGCCAAGGCTTGCATAGAGGCGAGCAAGCTCGGCGCATACTTCACCGCTGGGGCGTTGACGTTGACTGGCTTCAAAGTACTCCAGTGCTTTTTCCCACTTACCAGTACGCAGCGATAGTCGGCCACAGGTCAGCAATAGTTCGGGATCGTTGGGGCGTTCTTGCAGCCATTTTTCCGCTTTTGCTAGCTGGCGCGCAGCGTCTACGTTTAGTAGGCCGTAGCGTTTTACTAAGCGCGCATCCCAGTGGTTGTCCAGTGAGTGATTAAGCAAGCGCTCAGCAATAGGCTCTTCGTTGGCCTGTAAAAGCGCCTCGGTATAGAGCACGATTAGCTCGGTATTGCCGCGTAGATAGTCCGGCATATCGGCCCATAGCCCGCGTACACGCTCGATATTCGTGGGGTTTTTTGCCTCAAAAATAATCAATTCACGGTATGCTTTGAATTCCAGTTGCTCACGTTCTTGCTGAGTGATCAGCTTTTGCGCTGCCAAACGGGGTATTAACTGGCGTAAGCCTTCCCAATCGTTAACGCTTAAGTGCACTTGCTTAAGCAGCTTGAGGACTTGCGGGTGGTTGGGCAGCTTCTTATCCAGACGATTCAGAATGGCCAGCGCCTCTTCAGGCTGCTGACGATCAATCATCAGTTGAGCTTGCATCAGGCCAATCGCCGTATCAGCCCCTTCGGTAGTGAGCTGAGCCTGATTTAAATGCTCCTGAGACATTTCGTGGTGACCTTGGTAATGCGCCGCCAGTGCCGCAGAGAGGTAGTTCACAAGAGGTGTGCTGGAATCGTCAGCCGCTCGCACCAGCGTTTTCTCGGCTTTTTTCCAACGGCCTTCGGTTAAGGCCACCAAGCCGCGCACGGTGCGTTTCATGGCACGACGATTGCGGGCACGGCTATTCCAGGTGCGAAAACGCCCGACCGGACGAATAATGCCGCTGAGCAGGCGTAATGCAAAGTGCAAAACGATGAAGGCACCCAGTAGCAGCACCAAGCCGAACCAAAACGACGTTTGTACCGAGGTGTCACCAACGCGTATTAACCAGTAGCCTGGCACCGACATCATCAGGTGCCCGAACAGTGCGCCGACCGCTAAGCCGGCAACAATTAAGAGAATTAGCTTTCTCATGCATCACCTCCACCTTGGCGACGCGACTCAAAGCGGTTTTCAATAAAGCCCGCTAGTGCCTGTTGCGAAGCACTGATGTCTGGTAACTCAGGCTGCACCTGGGTTTGCTTCAGTTCTTGCAGGCGAGCAATAACGCTTTGCGTCTCTTCTCGTTCGGTATCGTAGTAGCCGTTGAGCAGCGCCAGTGCCTTATCGATGCTTGCCTCAAAAAGCGCTTGCTCTTCTTTAAGCAGTGCCAGCTGAGACTGTTCAAGAATCAGGCGTAGGCTTTGACGCAGATAGGACTCTTGCTCGGGTGTAATCAGTGTTTCTAACGCTTCGTCGTGCTGACGAATCACCACAAGATCTTTTAGCTCTTCCCCAAAGCGAGCCAATTGACGTTGGAAAGTGCCCGTGGGCGGCTGTTCAATGCTAGAGGTAACGGCGCGCTCTTCGATCTCTTGTGACAGGCGTAGGCCAGCAATACGCTCTTGCTGAGCGTTCAATGCAAGATAAATACCTGTGCGATCAACCTGTGGTACGGCGTCCAGGGCGGCAAGTTCGTTAGCAATTTCACGACGTACTGGCGTTAATGCAGGGTTGTCGGCATCGACCAAGCGAGCATCGGCGGTACGCAGCAGGGCGGCAGCACCTCCAACGTCACCTTCCAGTTGCAGGCGCTGGTTGGCTAACCGTAGCAGGTAGGCGGCTTCAGCGTGAAGCCAGTCTCGCTCGTCGGTCTCCTGCTCTTGAGAAAGCTGAGCTAGCACGTTGTCTAATGTGCTGTTGACCTCGCCACGGTAGCTGTCCAGCTCGCTACGCAGTTCGCTCATCGTGCTATTCAGCGCTTGGGTGCGCTCGGCTTCGCTGCTCTCAATGCGCGATGTTAGGTTGCTAACTGCCTGTTGCGAGGCACTGCTTTGTGTCAGTTGGGCGAGCTCGTCTATACGCTGCTGCTGGTTATCCAAGCGTTGCCAGCCTTGCCAAGCAGCAAACGCGACGGCAAGTGCCAGGATAATCACCAATGCAATGGCGATACCACTGCCTTTGCCACCACCACTGTTCGTGGTGCTGTTCTTAGAAGAGGGCGGGACATGCGCAGCATTGCCAGACGCGCTATTGCTAGACGTGCTATTGCCACTGCTCGTTGGCTTGGCGCTTGCCGTCTGCTTGGTACCTGCTGACGGCTTAGTGTCTGCCGAAGATTTAGTATCTGCAGAAGATTTAGCATCAGCTGTCTGTTTGGGCGCGTCGCTTGGTTGGGGCGAGGCTTGGTCATTATTGACGTTCGCTGAGGCGGTGCTGGCACTGGGCGCGCTAGAGCCCGCTTTATTACGGCGACGCGAGCGGCTGTTTTTAGCGGCGTAAGAAGATGCTGCCGTATTGCCTGCTGTTGACGTTTCGCCGCCCGACGCGGCTGACGCGGAGGTGTCGCTCGGTTTAGCGTCGTTTTGAGTTGTATCGGCAGACGCGTTGTGTACGCCTTCCTGATCATTTGGTTGTTTGCTCATCTGTCGCTAGCCCTTATTAAGTTCCTTGATCGACATCGGCACCCTTCGGGTTGCAGGACCGACCCAACGCCGCTGCCAGTGCAGCTGGTGTTGCTCCCGACGCCACCTTGAGGTCACGAAAACCCAGTTTACCGGCCAGTTTAGCTAAACGGTGACTGGAAACGATTAGCGGTTGGTTCAACGCTGCTTGTTCACACCATCTTGCCAGATGTTGAAGCAGTTCGCCGCTGGTAGCGATTAACGCTCGATAATCGCCGGTTAATAGACGTTGTTGCAGGGCAGGCGTTGGCGCTTGATATACACGTCGATACACGGCTATGCGGGTCACGTTGGCCCCACGTGCGCTCAATGTATCGGCTAATAATGAGCGACCACCTTCACCAGCCACTAGCAATATACGCTGATGCGTAAGCGTTTTGAGTGAGGCTAGTGACAACAGCGCCTCGCTCGTGTCTTCTCCGTAGTCAGGCGAAGGAATATGGACACGCACACCCAGTTGTTCAAAGAGCATGCTTGCCGTCGCACGGCCTACGCTATAGTAATCAATGCCCACAGGCAGCTGTGGCCAATAGCGATCAAGCGCCTCGCTTAAACAGTAAGCGGCAAAGGGGCTGACCACCACTATTTTATGGTACTGATCAATATCTAACCACACGCTACGTTGAACGTGGTCCTCGGGCAGCGGCTCTAAGCGCATAACATTGAGGTGCTCTACAGAAGCTCCCTTAGCACGCAGCGAGTCTGCTAGGGCCTCACCCCGCTCACCGGGGCGGCAGATCAGTACCGGTTGACTCATACGTTGCGGCCATACACCTCGGCTAATATATCGCCTGCCCCTTGATCCAGCAGATCCTCGGCGATTCGGATACCCAGGGCTTCGGGCTCATGAATGGAACCGCTGCCTTCTGCACGCAGTACCTCTGTACCTTCTGGGTTGCCAACCAAACCGCGCAGCCAAATAGTATCGCCTGCCTTATCAAGCACGGCATGGCCTGCGATAGGCACTTGGCAACCGCCTTCAAGACGGGTGTTCATGGCGCGTTCGGCACGTACACGGGTGGCAGTGTCGGGGTCATCCAGCGGGGCTAATAAGCCGATTAGCTCGGGGTCATGGAGGCGACACTCGATGCCTAGTGCCCCTTGGCCACAGGCAGGAAGGCATATTTCAGGCGGCAGTGCTTGGGCAATTCGTTCATCGAGACCTAAGCGTTTCAAGCCAGAGGTGGCGAGAATAATGGCATCAAATTCGCCCGCATCTAATTTGGCTAAGCGAGTCTGTACGTTTCCGCGTAGATTAAGAATCTGCAGATCAGGGCGCGCTTCACGTATTTGCAAGCCACGACGCAGACTAGCGGTACCGATACGAGCACCCTCTGGTAGCTCGTCGATGCTGGTATAGTGGTTAGAAACAAACGCATCGGTCGGATCGGCGCCTTCCAAAATGACAGAAAGACCGAGCCCTTCGGGAAAGTGCATAGGAACATCTTTCATTGAATGAACGGCGATATCTGCACGCCCATCGAGCATGGCATCTTCTAGCTCTTTCACAAAGAGCCCTTTACCGCCAATCTTGGAAAGCGGTGTGTCGAGAATTTTATCGCCCTTAGTGGAGAGCGCAATAAGTTCGACTTCCAGGCCGCTGTGTGCCGCCATCAAGCGGTCGCGGACGTGCTCGGCTTGCCACATGGCAAGCTGGCTTTTACGCGTGGCAATGCGCAGTTTAGTGATGGATGACACGTGGTTCTCCCTTTGTCGCTTACAGGTCGCGACGAACTATGATAAGTCTCATCATAAAGCACCCAGCCACACAGTAAAAATAACCGGCTGAATTTAAGGCCAGTGTTGTCAGGCAAACCACATATTTAGGTAATGCCATGCCCCTTGCTAAATCTCAAGGCAAGTTAGACCAGTTTTTTTTATTATCACAAGACTTATTCTTTAGTATTGATTTCGCAGGCATTTTACTTAACGTCAATCCTATGTTTGAAACCTTGCTGGGCTATTCCGCTAGCGCATGGATAGGCAAGCCATGCAGCAAGGTAGTGGACCGTCGCGATATCCCGGTTGTCGAGGAAGCATTGGCGTGTCTCCAGTCCCAAAAGAGAGTACCTCCGTTTGATGTTCGAGCGCTGACGGCTGAGGGACAAATGGTGTGGCTAGAAGTGACCGCTGTGGTGGGGGAAGGGGTCATTTACGTAGTCGCCCGTGATATTTCGCGACGAAAAGCCATCGAGAAACAGCTCATCCGTAATCAGAGGCTCTTCCAAATAGTTGGCGAGACAGCGCTGATTGGTGGCTGGTATGTTGATATGTCCGAAAGACTGCCTATTTGGTCGAACGAGGTGTGTCGCCTGCATGGCGTTTCGCCCGGGTTTCAACCCACTGTTGAGGAGGCAATTGACTTCTATGCGCCGAGCTTCCGGCAGCGTATCCGTGAGGTTTTTGAAGCCTGTTGCGAGCACGGTATCAGCTTTGATGAAGAGCTAGAGATCATCACTCGACAAGAAGTAAGGCGATGGGTAAGAGTGATTGGAAAAGCCGTACGAGACGAACAGGGGCACGTTGTTCAGGTTCAGGGCTCAACCCAAGATATCACTGAGCGCAAAGCGACAGAACGGCAGCTTACACTGCTAGAGAGGAGCGTTGAATCGAGTATCAATGGTGTCATCATTGTTGATGCTCAGCGGCATGATTTGCCAATAGTTTATGTGAACACGGCTTTTGAGCGAATTACCGGCTACTCTCGGGGTACGGTGATAGGGCAAAACTGCCGCTTTTTGCAGGGCGAAGAGACGGATCCCACCACGCTGGATCAGCTGCGCAGAGGGATTCGAGCGCAGCAAGACGTTCATGTCGTGATGCGCAATTACCGTCGTAACGGAGTGCCATTTTGGAATGATCTGTATGTTTCCCCTGTGCGCGATACTGCGGGCGCTGTAACGCACTTCATTGGTGTACAGAATGACATTACTGCCCAGCGCGAATACCAAGCGCAGCTTCGACATAACGCTTGCCACGATGCATTAACAGGCTTGCCTAATCGCTTGTTACTCGACCAGCGACTGGCACAGGGCTGCCAGCTGGCTAAGCGGTATCACCGCTATATAGCCGCGCTATTTGTCGATTTAGATGACTTTAAACCGATTAATGACACGCTTGGTCACGAGGTAGGCGACTATATGTTAATTGAGGTCGCCAAGCGCCTTGAAGAAGAGCTGCGCCCTTGGGATACCGTGGCGCGTTTTGGGGGAGACGAGTTTATCGTTCTATTGCCTGATTTAGCCCATGAAAAAGATGTCATGCAGGTCGTTGAGCGACTGCTCGCTCGTCTCTCTGCGCCCTACTGGTATCGAGGCAGCGAGCTACGTATTACTGCCAGTATAGGAATTGCCACTGATGATGGAATGATTAGCGAACCGCGCCAGCTTATACAGCAGGCGGATCTGGCGATGTATAAAGCCAAGCGGCAAGGGCGTAATACCTATCAGTGGTATACCGATGAGCTAAATCGTAAAGTTTCTGAACGGGTTAATTTACGTCATGCGTTGCAACAAGCCATAGAACAGTCGCAATTTGAGCTGCATTACCAACCGCAAATACATGGCTCCACGGGTCGAGTTTCTGGCGTAGAGGCGCTGATTCGCTGGTATCACCCTGAGCGTGGCAACATTGCTCCTGGCCAGTTTATTAGTTTGGCAGAAGATACCGGACAGATTATGCCGATCAGTGAGTGGGTGTTGGAGAGGGCGTGTCGTGATGCTGTCAGATTGAACGCGAGCGCAAATGTGCCTATTACCATGGCGGTGAATATTTCGCCCATGCAGTTTCAGCGCGCGGGATTTTTGTTATCTATTGAACGGGTGCTTGAGCAGACAGGCTTGGCACCCGAATTATTAGAGCTAGAGCTTACCGAAGGCGTACTGATGGACAGTACGGAGCATGTCATACAAACATTGCAGGATCTGCGTTCGCTGGGTGTGCATATTGCGCTGGATGATTTCGGAACCGGCTTTTCCAGTCTTAGCTATCTCAAACACTTGCCGATTAACAAGCTTAAAATTGATCGATCATTTGTGCGCGACGTGGTCAACGACACTCGGGATGCTGCGATTGTCGATGGCGTGGTAACCATGGCGGCCAAGCTGGGTCTTGAGGTATTAATCGAAGGCGTAGAGACGGCAGAGCAGTATGCATATCTCAGCGCACGCCATAGCAAGCATTTTCAGGGCTTCTACTTTGCTCGTCCGATGCCATTTTCAGCCATACGTAGCTTATTACACGAATCTCCTTATCCGTTTAGTGACGCTGAGACCTCGCCGACATGAAAAACGACTATAAAACGGCATGCCGCTGAGTGCGGCGACTCTGGTACACTTTCTGATAACGATGACTTTAGTTTTTAACGACTCCTTCAGTTTTGTCAGCAGGATATGCCTCCGATGAGCCAAGCTACGAACCAGTCTTGGGGCGGTCGCTTTAGCGAGCCCACCGATGCTTTTGTCGCACGCTTCACCGCGTCTGTGACTTTCGACCAACGCCTGGCGCGCCAGGATATTCAGGGCTCGATTGCCCACGCCACCATGCTAGCGCGAGTCGGTGTACTGACCGATGAAGAGCGTGACACCATTATCAATGGTCTCACCGAGATTCAGGGTGAAATCGAGCGAGGCAAGTTTAACTGGTCGGTCCCGCTTGAAGATGTACACATGAATATCGAAGCGCGGTTGACCGACAAAATTGGTATTACCGGCAAAAAATTGCACACCGGCCGCTCACGTAACGACCAAGTAGCGACCGATATTCGCTTGTTCATGCGTGATGAGATCGATGTGATCGAAGCGGAGCTGGTGCGTCTGCGCGAAGGCATGATTGAGCTTGCTGACCGTGAAGCCGATACCATTATGCCCGGCTTCACTCATTTGCAAACGGCACAGCCGGTGACCTTTGGCCACCATCTATTGGCATGGCAAGAGATGCTAACCCGTGACCACGAGCGCTTACTGGACTGCCGCAAGCGGGTGAACGTGATGCCTCTTGGCGCCGCGGCGCTAGCGGGTACCACGTACCCCATCGACCGCCATGTCACTGCTGAATTACTCGGCTTTGATCGCCCGGCAGAAAACTCGCTGGACGCCGTCTCTGATCGTGACTTCGCTATCGAATTCACCAGCTTTGCCAGCATTCTGCTAATGCATCTATCGCGGATGAGTGAAGAGCTGGTGCTATGGACCAGCGCTCAATTTGATTTTATCGACCTGCCTGACCGCTTCTGCACCGGCTCTTCGATTATGCCGCAGAAGAAAAACCCTGATGTTCCCGAACTGGTTCGCGGTAAAACGGGCCGTGTGTATGGTCATTTAATGGCGCTGTTAACGCTGATGAAGTCTCAGCCCCTGGCCTACAACAAGGACAACCAGGAAGACAAAGAGCCGCTGTTTGATGCCGTTGATACCGTGCGCGACTGCTTAAAAGCCTTTGCTGACATGGTGCCTGCTATCGAGCCGAAAAAAGACAGCATGTATGAAGCCGCACGACGTGGATTCTCAACCGCCACGGACCTTGCTGATTACTTGGTTCGCAAGGGCGTCGCCTTCCGCGATGCCCATGAAATTGTCGGTCAATCGGTGGCTTACGGTTTGAAGACTAAGAAAGATCTGTCTGAAATGACCCTTGAAGAATTGCAGCAGTTCTCTGCCACGATTGAGCAGGATGTGTTCGAGGTGCTTACATTAGAAGGCTCTGTGGCCGCCCGTAACCATATCGGTGGCACCGCGCCTGATCAGGTGCGCGCCGCTGCCAGCCGTGCCCGCGAGGCGTTAGCTGCGCTTAAAGGTGATGCATGAAACGCTGTGTTACCACCTTGAGTGCGGTGCTGATGATCGCGCTGCTATTAGTGGGTTGCGGCCAGAAAGGGCCGCTCTATTTGCCTGATGAAGACACCCATGGTTCGGCTGCCGAGCAGGAGGGGTAATGGATCACTTTAACTACCGCGATGGCGTGCTTTATGCCGAAGACGTCCCGCTTACCCAGGTCGCCGCTGAACTGGGCACGCCCTGTTATGTTTATTCGAAAGCGACGTTAGAGCGCCATTTTCGTGCTTATACCGAAGCCCTGGGTGGTCATCCCCATTTAATTTGTTATGCGGTGAAGGCTAACTCTAATTTGGCCGTGTTGGGTTTGCTTGCTCGCTTGGGCGCTGGGTTTGATATTGTTTCGATTGGTGAGCTTGAACGCGTGCTGAAAGCGGGTGGTGATCCGAAAAAAGTCGTGTTTTCAGGCGTTGCCAAGCAGCCTCATGAAATGGCCCGTGCGCTAGACGTTGGCATTAAGTGCTTCAATGTTGAATCCCGTCCCGAGCTTGAGCGATTAAACGCTGTTGCGGCGGAACTGGGCAAGGTGGCACCGGTATCGCTGCGGGTAAACCCAGATGTGGATGCTGGTACCCATCCCTATATTTCCACTGGGCTGAAAGACAATAAGTTCGGTATTCCAGTCGACGAAGCGCTGGATGTTTACACGCTGGCTGACAGCTTACCCAACTTGCGTGTCACCGGGCTAGACTGCCATATTGGCTCTCAGCTCACTGAAACGGCACCCTTTTTAGATGCTCTTGAGCGGCTGTTAATGTTGATGGAGCGGTTGCGTGAGCGCGGCATCGAGATTGACCATTTGGATTTAGGTGGCGGGCTAGGTGTGCCTTATCGTGATGAAAAGCCACCTCAGCCGTTTGATTATGCGAGTCAATTGCTGGCACGCCTTTCTCGCTGGGAGGGCGGTGAAGCGCTTACTTTGCTATTTGAGCCTGGCCGCTCTATTGCCGCTAACGCAGGTTTAATGCTGACCCGTGTAGAGTTCTTAAAACCCGGCGAAACCAAAAATTTCGCGATTGTTGATGCCGCTATGAATGACCTGATCCGCCCTGCGTTGTACCAGGCATGGCAGGCGATTGTGCCGGTGGATACCCGCCAGCAGCGTGAGCGTGCGGTCTATGATGTGGTCGGTCCTGTCTGTGAAACCGGCGATTTCCTCGGTAAAGAGCGCGATTTGGCAATTGCTGAGGGCGATTTACTGGCCGTTCGATCAGCGGGTGCTTACGGCTTTGTGATGGCGTCAAATTACAATAGCCGTCCACGCCCTCCGGAAGTGATGGTCGATGGCAGTAGCTATCATGTGGTCCGCGCTCGGGAAAGCCTGGAAAGCCTGTGGGCCGGTGAAGCTCTGCTGCCGGAAGGGGAGCGCTGATGCTGTTGCACTTCACCAAAATGCATGGTCTGGGTAATGATTTTATGGTGGTGGATCTGGTGACTCAGCGAGCGCGTCTGCGTGATGAGCAGATTCGCCAGCTAGCAGACCGGCGCTTTGGCATTGGCTTCGACCAATTATTGGTGGTTGAGCCGCCCCGTGATCCAGAGATGGACTTTCGCTACCGTATTTTTAATGCGGATGGCAGCGAAGTTGAAAATTGCGGCAATGGCGCGCGCTGCTTTGCACGTTTTGTTCGCGACCAGCGCCTGACACATAAGCATGAAATTCATGTGGAAACGGCCGGTGGGTCACTGGTACTTAATGTTCAGCACGACGGTATGGTGCGCGTTGATATGGGGAGACCGCGCTTTAATCCCGCCACGTTGCCGTTTGAAGCACCGGGGGATCAACCCTTACACACTGTCGAGGTCGACGGTGATACGCTGGAGCTGGGAGTTGTCTCGATGGGCAATCCCCATGCTGTGCTGCAGGTGGAAAGTGTTGATAGTGCACCGGTTGAGCATCTTGGTCCGTTGCTTGAGTCTCACCCTCGCTTTCCGAAGCGGGTGAATGTGGGATTTATGCAGGTTGTGTCGCCCAGCGAAATTCGCCTGCGAGTGTATGAGCGTGGCAGCGGCGAGACGCTTGCTTGTGGCACCGGCGCCTGCGCTGCTGTGGCTAGTGGCATTCGCCAGGGGTTATTGAAAAGCCCGGTCACCGTTCATTTGCCGGGTGGTCAGTTAAGCATTGAGTGGCCCGACCCCGAAGCGCCGTTGGTGATGGTGGGCCCTGCTACACGCGTCTTCGACGGTCGTGTCACACTCAACTAATTCGAGGAGAACGGCGATGTCTCAAGCCCCCGAGCCGCGCAAAACGCTCGACCCTGATCAAGTGGCGTTTTGGCTGGCCCGTCATCCCGATTTTTTTGTTGGTCGTGAAGGCTTGCTGCAGCAACTTAAGGTACCGCACCCCCACATTGATGGGGCGGTATCGCTGCTAGAGCGCTTGGTAATCGATTTACGTCAGCGTGCTGAAACAGCAGAGGGACGGCTTGAGCACCTGCTAGAAACAGCACGGCATAATGAAGCCCAATACCGTCGACTGCGTGAGACGCTACTCAGTCTGGTGGGAGCAGAAGATCGTGATGCCTTGGCCCAAGCGCTTGCTATTCAGTTAAGCGAGCACTTTCAAACGCCGGCAATGGCACTATGGTGCCCATCTTCATTGAGTGACGAGGAGCCAACGCCGCCTCAACCACCACGCCATGTGTTGGACCAGCATGCCAGCGCTCGTTTGGCTGCGCTGCTAGATGGGCGCACCAGCCGTTGTGCCAAGCTCAGCGTTAGCGACTGGAAATGTCTGTTGCCACATACTAAAGCACCCCGGCGCGCGGGTTCTTGCGCCATTTCGCGTCTTTCGGCGGGCGAGCAACTGGGGTATTTGCTGCTCGCAAGTCCTGACCCCGACTGTTACCGCGCCAGTATGGATACGCTGTTTACAGAGTACCTGAGCGATATCGTGGCACGGCTACTGCTGCGCCTAGAACACCATGGATAGCCCAAGCTCATTAACGACGCAGGTCGAGGCGTATTTACGTAAGCTTGCGACCCACGCAAGCCCTGCCACCGTGGCTGCGTATCGTCAGGATTTAACCGCCCTGCAGCGTTTTTCTGAGCAACGCGGCGTCACCGAGGCAGCGACGTTAGACACTACATTTCTACGCGCCTTTTTGGGGGCGGAGCGCAGTCGCGGCCTCGCGCCGAGAAGTTTAGCCCGCCGCCGCGCTGCACTATCACGTTTTGCTGACTATCTTGTGCAGCATCACGTGCTTGCCGACAATCCGGTGGGGCTACTGCGCACGCCAAAGCAGCCAAGCCACTTGCCCAGACCGCTTGATGTGGATGCACTCTCACGCTTTTTAGACACGCCGCACGACGGCACGCCGCTGGCAATACGTGACCAAGCCATGCTCGAGTTGTTTTACTCCAGCGGTCTACGCCTAGCGGAGCTTGCTGCGCTGGATTTAGATAACTTAAATGCTCAGCATGTGCGGGTGATGGGGAAGGGCAGTAAACCCCGGCAAGTGCCCGTTGGTCAGCGAGCGGATCAAGCGATTAAGGCGTGGTTGTCGTGTCGGTCTGAGCTAGCGGCAACCGGCGAAATGGCGTTATTTGTTGGTCAGCGTGGGCAACGTCTGGGACACCGTGGTATTCAAAAGCGCTTGGCGCAACTTTCTATTGTGCGTGGTTTGCCTGAGCACCTTCATCCCCATCGCCTGCGTCACTCGTTTGCAAGTCATTTATTGGAATCCAGCCAAGATCTGCGGGCGGTGCAGGAATTGCTGGGCCACGCTAATTTATCGACTACTCAAGTCTACACCCGCCTGGATTGGCAGCACTTGGCCGAAAGCTATGATGCCGCTCACCCCCGCGCAAAACGCCGCACGACACGGAGTTAACCATGGCTTCTCTGCAAGCGATTACGTTTGATCTTGACGATACGCTATGGGACAACCAAGGCGTGATGGTAAAAACGGAAGAGGGCCACTATCGTTGGCTAATTGAAGCGCTGGCAACGTGGCGCAAAGCACGCCATGAAGCGCCATTAGCGCTAAGTTACCAGCAGGGGCTGGCCGATTATCTGGAGCGCCGCCAAGAGTGGGCCAAGCGGGTGCCAGAACGGCGTGGCGATTTTACCTGGCTGCGTTTGCGGGCGTTAGAAGCACAGCTGGAAGCCCAAGGCTTAGCACGCAGCAGTGCGTTGCTATGGGCTGCCGCTGCTATGAATGAGTTTCATCGTCTGCGGGTACAAGTAACGCCGCACCCCGAAGCCGCGGGGCTATTATCTGCGTTGAGCGAACGTTACCAGCTAGCCGCTATTACCAATGGCAATATTCACCTTAAACGCCAGCCGTTAGCGGCGTACTTTCCAGTGGCTATTGCTGCAGGCGAATTACTGGCGCCAAAACCAGATCCTAGGCCGTTTCTCACCGCCCTGGAGCGCCTGAATGTTGTGCCGCACCGCGCCATGCATGTAGGTGATTCCTGGCAAGAGGACATATTACCTGCACAGCAACTGGGCATGCACGCCGTATGGATCGCCGCGCAAGGCGACCAAGCCTTGCCTGCACGCACCCACCGCATTGCCCACGTGAAAGAATTGCCCGAGTTGATCAAGTGGTTGGAGCGACGCTCGTGAAAAAGCGGCTTGTTTAAGAAGACTGAGTTTGTTTGGCAAGATTGCGTTTAATCGGGAAAGCTTGGCTTGTTCGGCGATCCTTGGTTTACTCAGAAGTATGCAGCCACTGGTCGAGCTTTTGAGAAAGCGTATCTACACCGTCGCGCTTGAGCGATGAGAAAAGCTGAACGGAGACTAAGTCTTCCCACTCTTTAAGACGAGAGCGGACTTTTTGCAGCGCGGCACTAGCAGGGCCTTTTTTTAATTTATCGGACTTAGTAAGCAGAATGTGCACAGGCATTTCGCGCTCATCTGCATAGTTGAGCATCATTTGGTCGAACTCGGTTAGCGGGTGGCGCACGTCCATTAGCAGTACAAGGCCACGTAGGCTGAAGCGGCCACGCAGATAGTCAGACAGGTGCTGCTGCCACTCTAGTTTTACCGCTTCAGGCACTTTGGCGTAGCCGTAGCCTGGCAAGTCGACTAAGCGACGCGATTCGTCGTTCATGACGCTGAAAAAGTTGATCAACTGGGTGCGGCCTGGCGTACGCGAGGTGCGGGCAAGGGCATTTTGTTGAGTAAGTGCGTTAATCGCGCTTGATTTACCCGCATTTGAGCGCCCAGCAAACGCGACTTCTGCGCCGGTATCGTCTGGACACAGAGCAAGCGTTGGCGCGCTGATCATAAAACGCGCTGTGGGGTAGTTCAGTCGAACGACTGGGTGATCATTGGCAGTAGACATGGTGTTAATCCTGAAAAACAGACGTATAAGACGGCCCGTTTCACCACGTTAACGTGAGTAAATGACGGTACCGCGACGAATTACCCCAAAAGCAGACCTGGACTTGCATTCCCGCCGCTAGGGTGATTCGTTATAATGCAAGCGGTTTATAACTGCGACCTGGGGCGCTAGTGTACCATCGCGCTCTAGCCAGCAGCGACCAACACGGCATGTTGTTCGTTTTGGCGGAGCTGACCCTGGTAAAGTGCTGAACCTGGGCAGCGCCCGGGATGCGTACCAGTCAATAATCAAACGGCATAGTGGAATAGCAATGAGAAAGTTACTGGCAAGCCTGGCAATTACCATGGGTGCCGTTGGCACCGTACACGCTCAAACCGACCACCAAGCTGACGCGGATGCGGCGGCAGGTCGTGAACTGGCTCAAACCTGTGCGGCCTGTCATGGTCAGCAAGGTATCAGCGCAGTGGGTACTTTCCCTAATCTGGCAGGGCAGCAGATGTCCTATCTGGCCAAGCAAATCATGGATATTCGCGACGGCAACCGCTTGGTTCCCACCATGGCTGGTCAAGTTGATGCATTCTCTGATCAAGATGCTTGGGATGTTGCGGCTCACTTTGCAGGCCAAAACGCAAATCTTGGCCAAACCAACGATGAAGACTCAGAGTTTTTAGCGCGCGGTGAAGAGCTGTACCGGGCGGGTGATATGTCCAAAGGTATTCCTGCTTGCAGTGCTTGTCATACACCTACGGGGGCTGGTATTGGCAGCGCGGTATATCCAGCGCTTTCAGGTCAGCACACAGAGTATATGGTGTCTACATTGCAAGACTTTGCTTCCGGTGAGCGTGCTAACAGCCCGAATAACATTATGGGCGATATTGCTTCTAAAATGAGTGATAACGACATGGAAGCTGTAGCGAATTATCTATTAGGCTTGAACTAGTCGCTGATGATAAATAAAGGTGCCCTATCTCACTGGTAATTAAAGAGATGGGGAACCTCTATGCATGTCCTGCAGTCATAGTCTCGCTCATTCTTGGAGAATTTTCGCTATGTTGAAAACGTTAATGGTCGCGATTGCTGGCTTAGGTTTATCTGCGGCAGTAAGTGCTCAGGAGTTGGTCGAGGGTCAGCACTACACCCTGCTTGAGTCGCCAGTGGAGACACAGGTCGACGAGGGGCAAATTGAAGTGACCGAAGCGTTTTGGTTTGGCTGCCCGCACTGCTATCGGCTGCAAACACCCGTAAATGAGTGGTACGAAACGCTTGAAGACGACGTTAGCATTGTCCATATGCCGGCTACCATGGGTGGTGCTTGGAACACTCATGCGACGGCGTTTTATGCAGCAGAATCTCTGGGTATCGAAGATGAACTGCACGCTGATTTCTTTGAGGCCATTCATGAAGATGGTCGCTCACTGACAGATGAGGATGAAATCGCCGAGTTTTTCTCTAATTACGGTGTCAGTGAAGAAGAAGCTAAGCAGGCGTTGAAGGCATTTGGCGTTCGTAGCGAAGTCAATAAAGCCAACAGCCGCATGCGTGAAATGCGCTTAATGGGTGTGCCGGCGCTTATTGTTGATGGCCGCTACGTTGTGTCGCCAAGCACGGCAGGTAGCTTGGAAAATATGCCGCAAATTGCGGATGCGCTTGTCGAGCGCGTGCGTAACGAGCGTGCACAATAACGGTGTTAGAACATGGTCACGCAGGTGGGCAAGTAGGCTCGTCTGCGTTGTCTTTGGTTGAACGTGGCCATATCCGCTTACTGACATTTAATTTGCAGGTAGGTATTCAAACGTCGGCGTATCACCACTACCTCACGCGTAGTTGGCAGCATGTTTTGCCTCACCCTCAACGTCTGGAACGCTTGGCGCAAATGGGTAATGTGCTAGAGCCATTTGATGTGGTGGGCCTGCAAGAGGTTGATGGCGGTAGTTTTCGTTCCGGTCGCGTAAACCAAGTTGAATACCTTGCCGCTAAAGCACGCTTTCCCCACTACTTTCAGCAGCTAAATCGTAATTTAGGGCAGTTTGCTCAGCACAGTAATGGGCTATTGTCACGTATCGTGCCTAGCCACATCGAAGAGCACCGTCTGCCAGGAATGTTGCCAGGGCGTGGTGCAATTCACGCACGCTATGGTGAGGGACCAGATGCACTGCATATCTTTGTCGCCCACTTGGCGCTGAGCCAGCGCGGGCGTGTGCGTCAGCTAAATTATTTAAGCAATATTATCGAGCCGCTGCGCCATGTGGTAGTCATGGGTGATTTAAACTGCACGCCTGACCAGCTTCATGCTCATGAACGCTTTAGTACCTCGTTGCCACTTCACCCGGTTAAGCCGCTGCTTAGCTATCCATCCTGGCAGCCTCGGCGCGCCCTGGATCACATCCTGCTTTCCCAGACACTTGAAGTCGCAGATGTCCATGTACTGGACCATCTGTTTTCTGACCATTTACCGATTGCTGTCGATTTACCGTTACCTCCCGCCTGCCTAGCGGCGATTCGCCAAAGCGTTTAATAATAAGCTTGCTAGGCGGTTTATGGGCGCTGCATTGTCTGCGTATATGCGCTATTGTCTGGGGCGCTGACCCCCTTAGTCGTTTTACGCGAGACACTTCCATGTCAGATACAACACAACTACCTGCGTTTATCGCTGCGCTGGACCGCGCTTCGGAGTGGTTCGGACGTAGCCTTGCGTGGCTGATCATCATTATGATGTTGATTCAGTTCGCGATTGTACTGCTTCGTTATATTTTCAGCGTTAACAGTATTTTTATGCAAGAGCTGGTGATGTACATGCACGCCAGTGTCTTTATGCTCGCTGCGGCCTATACCTTTCGCCACGATGGCCATGTGCGTGTCGATATCTTCTATCGTGGAATGACGCCCCGTCGCCAAGCGCTGGTTAACATCGTGGGTATTATCACGCTGTTGATGCCTGTGATGGTTTTTGTCATTGCTTCCAGCTTGGGCTACGTCGCTAACTCCTGGCGTATTATGGAAACCTCCTCCGATTATGGTGGCATTCCAGCCGTCTTTGCACTGAAAACGTTAATACCGCTCTTTGCCATGCTAATGATACTGCAAGGTGTCATTGAGGTAGTGCGCAATGGCTATGTATTTACTGGCCGGATACCCCCATCTGTTGGTGATGACAACCACCTTGAGGAGCGCGTTTGATGCTGGAATTTATGCCGCTTGTTTTATTTGCCACCATTTGCATCGTGCTGATGTTTGGCTTTCCTGTAGCGCTTTCATTAGCAGGCACCGCGCTACTGTTTGCGGGGATGGGCCTAGGCCTCGAGACCATCGGCGTAGACGCCAATTTCGATAGTGGTTATCTCGCCGCGTTGCCCAACCGGCTTTACGGCATTATGACCAATCAAACGTTATTGGCAGTGCCATTATTTGTCTTAATGGGCGTTTTATTGGAGAAGTCCAAAGTAGCTGAAACACTGCTCGATGCGATGGCGCTGCTGTTTGGTGCCATGCGTGGCGGATTAGGTATTTCAGTGACATTGGTAGGTATGTTGATGGCAGCATCTACCGGCATTGTGGGGGCCACCGTGGTTACCATGGGGCTTATGTCGCTACCTACCATGCTAAAGCGCGGTTATAGCACCTCGCTGGCGACCGGCACCATTTGTGCGACCGGTACGCTTGGCCAGATCATCCCGCCCTCCATTGCATTGGTACTGCTTGGTGATGTGCTGTCGTCCGCTTACCAGCAGGCTCAGCTCTCGATGGGTATTTTCAGTCCTAAAACGGTCTCTGTAGGTGATCTGTTTATGGGCGCGCTGGTGCCGGGGTTACTCCTGGTCGTTATGTATATGATTTACGTGGCCCTGGTCGCGTGGTTGCGCCCGCAAATGGCGCCTGCCGCAGACCGTGAAGAGCTCATGGCGGAGCTTGGGCATACTTCCGGCCTTGGGATGCTGTTGTTGAAAGGCTTAGTACCGCCCGTGGTGCTCATTGTGGCAGTGCTTGGCTCGATTTTAAGCGGCTTTGCAACGCCTACCGAAGCGTCGGCTGTCGGTGCCTTTGGTGCCCTGGTGCTGGCCATTGCTTATCGTCAACTGGATTGGGCAACGCTGAAAGACGTGCTGCGTTCAACTACCCATGTGACGACCATGGTGTTTATGATTTTGATTGGTGCGGCGCTGTTTTCGTTGGTCTTCCGGGCCTACGGCGGCGAGCATATGGTCACCGACTTGTTCGAAGGTATGCCTGGTGGAGTGGTGGGGGCGACCATTATCGTAATGCTGGTCATCTTCCTACTTGGCTTTATTCTCGACTTTATCGAAATCACGTTTGTGGTGGTGCCCATCGTTGGGCCGATTCTGCTGGCCATGGGGCTTGACCCAATTTGGCTGGGCATCATGATCGCTATTAACCTGCAAACGTCATTCTTAACCCCGCCGTTTGGCTTTGCGCTGTTTTATCTGCGCGGCGTAGCGCCACCCTCGGTACCGACCTCGGCAATTTACCGTGGGGTTATCCCGTTTATCCTGATGCAGCTTGGCATGTTGCTGATGCTAACGTTTTTCCCGCAGCTGGCCACATGGCTACCGACTCAATTTTAGGCTACGTCTTTTTGATTAGTGGCGAGTTGAAAACTATCGTGACTATCAACGCAACTAAGTGGCAACCTTAATCAAAAGCAGCCAAGCTGCATAAACTAACGGCTTGTAACAAACCGCCTAGCCAATTGGGCTAGGCGGCCTTCTCCTACCTATAACAGTAATAATAGAAGCAAGAGGGTTAATGTATGAAAGCCAATGCTTTACCTGTCGCCATTGCGATGACAACCGCTCTATCCACTAGTTTGCTGGTGGTTTCAAGTTTTGATAATCAAGCTCAGGCACAAGAAAATTTCCGCTGGAAAATGGTCACTTCCTGGCCGAAGAACTTCCCAGGTGTGGGGCAGGGTCCTGAGCGGCTCGCGCAACTGGTGGACGAGATGTCCGATGGTCGCCTGACCATTGAAGTGTTTGGCGCTGGCCAGTTGGTACCTGGGTTTGAGGTCTTTGATGCTGTGTCTGACGGCACTGCTGAGCTTGGCCACTCTGCTTCTTATTACTGGAAGGGCAAAGCCCCTGAAGCACAGTTCTTCGCTGCCGTGCCGTTTGGCATGAACGCACAGGAAATGAATGCCTGGCTGCATTTTGGCGGTGGCATGGAGTTGTGGAACGAAGTTTACGAGCCTTTTGGTGTGGATGTCATGGTGGCGGGTGCTTCTGGCGTGCAAATGGGTGGCTGGTATAACAAGGAAATCAATTCGATTGAGGACCTTGATGGTCTGAAAATGCGTATGCCAGGCTTAGGTGGTGAAGTGATGAGCCGTATGGGCGTCGCGATTGTTAACATGCCGGGTGGCGAAATCTTCACATCACTTCAGTCAGGTGCCATTGATGCGACGGAATGGATTGGCCCCTATAATGATTTAGCGTTCGGTCTGCATCAGGCTGCCGATTATTACTACTATCCTGGCTGGCACGAGCCGACGGTGATGTTTGAAACCATCGTCAACGAAGAAGCCTTAGCCGAATTGCCCGCTGATTTACAGGCTATTTTGACGACCGCAGTGCGCGATATTAATGCAAACGTGCTTGATGAATACACCGCGCGTAATAACGATGCGTTGGAGACGTTGGTCAACGAGCATGAGGTTGAACTGCGCCGTATTCCTGACGACGTGTTGGCTCAGGCCCGTGAGCATTCAGAAGACGTTATTGCTGAATTGGCTGAATCAAGCGAGCTGGGCACACGGATTTATGAGTCGTACCGTACCTTCCAGGATAAGGTCGGAAACTATCATGCGATTTCTGAGCAGGCATACTACAACGCACGTAATCCAGAAGGTGACACAACGCAGTAACGGCTCAATAGCGATGTAGCTATACTATTAGCATACTACTCTCGTTGAACACGCAATGGCTGCCTCTTAGGCGGCCATTGTTTTGGTTAAGAAGCCCTGTTTGGCGTTGTATTTGGGTATTTTAGAACACGACTGAACCGTTAATTAAGGAACACCATGTCCAACGATTCCCGCCTTCGCAATGTACTGACCATTGCAGGGTCTGACCCCTCTGGTGGTGCTGGCTTGCAGGGTGATCTGAAAACTTTTTCGGCGCTGGGTGTCTACGGCACCAATGTCATCACTGCTGTCATCGCTCAAAATACCTGTGGTGTGGCTTCCGTGTATCCGGTTTCGCCTCACGCTATTCGCGAGCAGTTAGAAAACCTGATAAATGATGTGGCATTAGACGCCGTTAAAATTGGCATGGTCGCCAGCCGGGAGGTTGCCGAAGTAATCGCTGACGTATTGCGGCAAAACCGCCCCCGCTGGATCGTGCTGGACCCGGTAATGGTGGCCAAAAGCGGTGATATTCTGGTCGATGACGCAGGCATTCGTGCCGTGCGCGATATATTGGTACCGTTGGCTGACGTAATTACGCCCAATTTGCCTGAAGCTGCTGTTCTGTTAGATGCCGAGTCACCGAATTCGCTGGATGACATGGAAGCGATGCTGCCAGCGCTAATTGAGTTGGGCGCGCCTTATGTGGTGCTGAAAGGTGGGCACCTGCGCGGAGATACCTGTCCTGACTTACTGGCAACCCCGGACGGCCACACATGGCTTCCTGCTTCGCGTATTGACACTGACAACCTGCACGGCACGGGCTGTGCTCTCTCGTCTGCGATCACTGCGTGTCTAGCAAAACTACCCGCCGATGCGGCGCCAAACGCACCTAAGCAAGCGATTGGTGAAGCCAAGTTGTGGCTACATGCTGCATTAGAAGCAAGCACGCGGCTAAGTGTCGGTCATGGGCGTGGGCCGGTGCACCACTTTCATGCGTGGTGGTGATGTAAATGACCTAGCGCCATAAACGTGCCGAGCAGCAGTGTAAAAAGTAAGTCACACCTTGCAGTATGCGCCAACGGACACCATGCTGAACATTGCCTGTTTGGCTATCTCACGTGTTACTGACGGTGCCGACTTGATCGGCCAGGGAGTTGTGCCATGTCTCGCACGCTGCTGTTTGCCACGGACCTTTCTCAGGATAACCGCGCTGCGTTTGCTCGCGCTCTTCGGCTGGCCTATGCCCAAGGGGCGCAGCTCGACATTCTTCACGTCCTTGACCCTTACTTGCCCCACCGTGTTCTTCACGACGTTGAAAGCGCGGTTAACGAAGATATCAGTGCCACATTGACCGACCTGCGCGAAGATTACGCGCTGGAAGCGCCTTCGCTGCTTATTCAAACCGTTGTGGGGGAGCCGCATGTTGAAATTGTGCGAGAAGCTCACGAGCGTAATGCCTCGTTAATTATTATGGGCATGCACCGTAAGCGCGGTCAGAAAGATCTTCTTTTGGGAACCACTGTGATGCGCGTGATGAGAAGTGCGCCTTGCCCGGTGGTGGTCGCCTCTTATCTACCGACGCAGCCTTGGCAACATATCCTGGTGCCGATCGATTTTTCGCTGACTGCTCGGCAAACACTCAGGGAGGCACTCATTCGCTTTCCAGAAGCGACGTTGACGCTACTGCATGCCTGGAGCTTACCTGGTGAGCGTGAGCTGGGCTCCCAGGCTAATTTTGCCCAGTGGCGAGATCACGAAGTAGAACGTTTACGCAGAACGCTGGATAACGAGATTGAGAGTTTAATGCGCGATCTTGACGGTGTCCCCGATATCGAGCTGGTGCTCGAACCAGGGCAGCCCTGTGATGTACTTCAAGATTATATGAAGCGACACTCTCCCGATTTGGTGATTATTGGAAGCCGTGGTCAGCCCCAGCACACCAGCCAAGTGACTGAAATGCTGTTAGGCGAACCTCACTGCGACCTCATGCTATGTCGCTCCTGGTAGTTGTTATACGGAACCTTTATTTTTGTTTTGTGTATGTATAGTTAGTGTTCTGAAAAATAGAGGCTTCGCTATGCTATATGTACACAAACACCCTTTAAT
This sequence comes from Halomonas sp. 3D7M, assembly GCF_014897885.1. NCBI lineage: Bacteria > Pseudomonadati > Pseudomonadota > Gammaproteobacteria > Oceanospirillales > Halomonadaceae > Halomonas > Halomonas sp. 3D7M. The sequence continues at coordinate 30,201 of NZ_JABUZF010000255.1, forward strand.
ACTGGGCACGCTGCTGTCAGTCGGTACACTTTTATCGGCACCCAGTGTGCTGGCAGATAGTGTGACTGAACGAGGAGAGCGCTTTGAGCGCGTCGTGGAAATTAATGGTCAGCACTACGCGTTAATGGGTAGTGGTGTGTTCCGCTATATGATCTGGACCGCCTATGCAGGAGCTTATTATCAGCTTGAGGGAGAAACTGAGCCGCTGCCATTGAGTGATGTCCCTCGTCGCCTTGAGTTAGCTTATTTTCATGACATTGAGGCGGCTGATTTTGCTGAAGCGACTGAGAAAACGCTAAAAGAGTCGCTGACACTCTATGAGTTTAGCCAGATTGAGGAGGACCTAGAGCGGCTGAATCAGCGCTATCGTGCTGTAGCGCCTGGTGATCGCTATCTACTCAGCTGGGATGGGGAGTCGCTGCAGCTCGCCCTTAATGGCGATGTGGTATTTGAAGATGACAGTGCTGAATTCGCCAGCGCTATGTTTGGTATTTGGTTGGGCGAGCGTCCTCTAAGCGATGGTTTTCGCGATGCGCTACTGGGCCAGGGTTAATTCAAATAAGGGTTTTGTCTGACGCCTGTGCCAGCGAGTACACTGTATTTTCTTTGGGACACATCGCAAGAGGCAAGTGTGAAGGCACTGATTCAGCGGGTAAAAAACGCCAGCGTGGCGGTCGAAGGTAAGATGGTGGGGGCCATTGACCATGGTCTTTTGGCTTTAGTGGGCGTTGAAAAGGGCGACAGTGAGGCCGATGCTGAAAAACTACTGCATAAGCTGCTGCACTACCGCGTTTTCAGTGACCAAGAAGGCAAAATGAATCATAACCTTCAGCAGGCTAACGGGGGCTTACTGCTGGTATCACAGTTTACGCTGGCCGCTGATACTCGCAAAGGTTTGCGCCCCAGCTTTTCTAGCGCGGCACCACCTGCTGAAGGCGAGCGCCTGTTTGACTATTTGGTGGCTAAGGCATCCGCTGCCTGGCCCAACGTTGCAACCGGCCAATTTGGCGCTGATATGCAAGTGGCGTTAGTTAACGATGGGCCGGTAACGTTCATGCTTGAGAGCTAAGCGACTTAATCCGACTAGATTCAAAGCAGCCCGAATTGGTTAGCCAAGGGTTAGGCATCTTCGCTGGCTAATAACTCTGCCTCCATTGT
>NZ_JABUZF010000255.1:31398-35247 GCF_014897885.1 Halomonas sp. 3D7M
CGAGCCACTGCTGCTCGCTGGTGTCCAAGCGGCTTTTGATTTTCGCCTGTTGGGCAAGTGCTTCGGTCAGTTCTGCTTTACGAGCGCTGTCGGTATAAAGCGTCGGGTCAGCCAAAATAGCCTCTACTTCTTCAAGCGCCTGCTGGGTTTTCTCCATAGTTTTTTCAGCTTGATCGCGCGCTTTTTTCAGTGGTCGCAGCTTCTCGCGTAGTTCTGCTGCTGCCTTGCGAGCGGCTTTGCGGTCACCGCTAGGCTGCTGACTTTGGCGTTCGCTTTTTTCGCTACGCGCATCGCGCCTGCCCTCTTCCAAGCGCGCCTTTAGCCATGCCCGATAGTCATCGAGATCGCCATCAAAGGGTTCAACACGATGGTCGGCTACCCGCCAGAATTCATCAACCGTGGCACGCAATAAATGCCGGTCGTGAGACACCAGAATGACCGTGCCCTCAAAACTTGCCAGCGCCTCGGTGAGCGCCTCGCGCATTTCCAAGTCCAAATGGTTGGTTGGCTCATCGAGCAGCAGCAGGTTGGGTTTCTGCCAGGCGACTAGCGCGAGTGCCAAGCGCGCTTTTTCACCGCCAGAGTAAGTACCAACTTCGCCAAAGGCGTCATCGCCTTTAAAGCCAAAGCCACCTAGGAAATTGCGAATTTCCTGGTCACTGGCCGTGGGAGAGAGCCGTTGCACATGTACAAATGGCGTCGTTGTCACGTCCAAGCTTTCCAGCTGGTGCTGGGCAAAATAGCCAATGGCTAAATGCTCGCCTGGCACGCGCTTGCCCTCTAGCAGCGCCAGTTCACCGGTCAGTGATTTGATCAATGTCGATTTGCCCGCGCCGTTGGGGCCTAACAGACCGATGCGGCTACCGGGTAATAACGTAATGTTGACCTTCTCTAACTGCGCGACATCACCTGCTTCGCTGCGATAGCCAAGGGTCGCTTGGTCAAGCACAAGCAGCGGATGTGAGGTCTTATCTGCGGCAGGCAGCGTGAAGTGAAAAGGCGAATCTGTATGAGCAACAGCGATATCCCCCATACGCTCCAGCATTTTTACACGACTTTGCGCCTGCTTTGCTTTGGTTGCCTGGGCGCGAAAACGCGCTATAAAGCGCTCAATTTCTTCGCGGCGAGCCTGCTGTTTGGCTGCTTCTGCTTGCTGCAGAGCGAGTTTTTCAGCCCGCGTGCGCTCAAAGCGAGAGTAGTTGCCGCGGTAAAGCTCGAGCGTTTGATGATGCATATGCACAATGTGATCACACACGGCATCCAGAAAGTCGCGGTCATGAGAAATCAGCAGTAACGTGCCTGGGTAGCGGGTTAGCCACTGCTCTAGCCAAAGCAGGGCATCGAGATCCAGGTGGTTGGTCGGCTCATCAAGCAGTAGTAAGTCGGAAGGCATAAACAGCGTGCGGGCTAGGTTCACCCGCATACGCCAGCCACCGGAGAAATCTGACAAAGGCCGCTTAAGATCCGTTTGCACAAACCCGAGCCCTACCAGCAGCTGCGATGCCCGCGATTCTGCCGTGTAGCCATCCAGGGTTTCGATAAGCCCATGCAACTCGGCTTCCCGATGCGCATCGTCTGCTTCGCGCGCGGCGAGTAGATCAGCCTCTGCTTGTCGCAGCGCATAATCGCCATCCAGCACGTACTCCACAATGGGACGATCCAGCGCTTCAACTTCCTGGGCCATGTGGGCTATCCGCTGGCCGCCGCTCATCTCAACGTCGCCCTGGTCGGGGCCGAGCTCGCCTAGCAGAAGTTTGAATAAGCTCGACTTACCGGCGCCGTTTGCCCCGATAATGCCTGCCTTTATACCGCTGTGGAGCGTAAGGTCAGCGTTATCGAGTAGCGTTTGTGTACCCCGTTGCAGGGCGACTTGGCGCAGTGCGATCATGCATTCTCCCGAAAAAGTGGGTAAATCAATGTTCGATTCTAACCGATTCCAGCGCTTACAGCAGGCTCCACTATGGGATTTTGCACTGACATTTTATGCCCAGCCCGGAGTCGAGCAAGCATGCCTTGTTCTGCAAGATAGAGCAGGGGTGGATGTGTGTGAGCTGCTAGTGCATAGCTGGCTCTACCACTACGGTCTTCAGGTAACGCCTGGTGCGCTGTCAATGGAGCGCAAAGTGCGGGAGTGTTGGCAGCAGTCGGTCACCGCTGTTTTGCGGCAGTTGCGTCGTGATCTTAAGCCCCAAGCAGCAGAAAGTGAGGGCATTGCCCAGTTGCGAAAGACACTTCAGCAGGCCGAACTTCAAGCTGAGCGTGAGAACCTTCAACGCTGGCAGCACTGGATATTGCAAACGTCTGAACTTAACCAGCGGTTAACAAACTGCGCTATAAGTAAGCAAGATGTTGCACAATGGCTGCAAAGTAAGCTGTTTTCTGATGGCCTTGCGTTTGATCAAGTAGTTGTGTCACCCGAGCGCGAGAACGTCAGAGAGGCGATTGCTATACTTGCGACACGGCTTGACCGCTACGAGCGACCGCGCTAGCCTGAAATTAAGCTATTTTTGAATAACGCGTGTTTTAAGGTTGTTATTGCTTGTGTAACTGTTTCTAAACGGATTCAAAAAGATAGGCTTTATGAATGATGGTTTTATAAATAGTTACTCTAAAGTCACTGGCAACTAACAGAGCGTTTAAGAGCGACACGCATTATACAAAAATTAAATATTGGCGCACTCGCATAGCGCGCTTACCACTGCTAGGGGAACTCTGCATGAAGGCAAGCAAGTTAATTTCGACTCGTTCAGTAACGACTAAGTTAATGACGACGGCGAGCGTTGGTGCACTACTATTTGGTCTCAGCGCAGCCGCTCAAGCAGATAACTGGCGTTACGCCCACGAAGAGTACGAAGGCGATGTCCAAGATGTGTTCGCTTACGCATTCAAAGAATATATCGAAGAGAATTCCGATCACAGCGTTCAGGTTTATCGTTTTGGTGAATTAGGTGAATCTGATGACATCATGGAGCAGACCCAAAACGGCATTCTTCAGTTTGTAAACCAGTCGCCTGGTTTCACGGGTTCTCTGATCCCAGAAGCGCAAATCTTCTTTATCCCTTACCTGCTACCAACAGATGAAGAAACCGTCCTGACTTTCTTCGATGAGAGTAAGGCCATCAACGAGGTGTTCCCAGAGCTCTACGCTGAGCAAGGCCTTGAGCTATTGAAGATGTACCCTGAAGGTGAAATGGTCATTACCACCGACGAGCCGATCAGCTCGCCGGAAGATATGAATAACAAGAAAATTCGTACCATGACGAATCCATTGCTTTCAGAAACTTATGATGCCTTTGGTGCAACACCGACGCCGCTACCGTGGGGCGAAGTATATGGTGGTCTGCAAACCGGCATTATCGATGGTCAAGAAAATCCGATTTTCTGGATCGAGTCTGGCGGTTTATATGAAGTATCACCGCACCTTACCTTCACAGGCCATGGCTGGTTCACTACCGCCATGATGGCTAACCAAGACTTCTATGAAGGCTTGTCCGATGAAGACAAAGAGCTAGTTCAGGAAGCGTCTGATGCTGCCTATGATCACACAATCGAGCACATTAAAGGGCTAGCCGAAGAGGCATTAGCTAAAATCCAAGAAGCTTCGGATGAAGTCACTGTGACTCGTTTGGATGAAGAACAAATCCAGGCTTTCCGTGACCGCGCTCCACAAGTTGAAGAAGCCTTCTTAGAAATGACGGGTGATAAAGGTGCTGAGCTGCTGGAGCAGTTTAAAGCTGATCTCGAAGCTGTAACTAACGAGTAATTTACCGTTTAGTGCACTCATTTTGAACGGTAAATCACCTAGGGGGCAGCCAGCGCTGCCCCTTTTTTGTTTGCCCGGCGAAGCCG
>NZ_JABUZF010000253.1:0-1922 GCF_014897885.1 Halomonas sp. 3D7M
CGATAAATTTTGAATAGCCACTTAGACGTTATTTATAGTCTATTCAAGACTTTGTGTTTAGAAGTGTTCTCACGTTCTGCGTAAAGCGACAACTCATCGGTCACTTGGGCACCCAGTGCCTCTTCAAAGGCATCGCGATTGGCATTCCCAGCATAGGCTTCGCTCTCTGCACCGCCCAGGTTCGACTGGAAAATACCCGCCGCACTCACTGGTAGAAAGTCTTCATAGGTAATCGGCTGTGCTTCCACCAGGCCCTGGGCGATTAACGCCTCAATATCGGCATTGCCAACGTCTTTAGCGGCCTGACCTTTCTCGGTCAGATGATACTGAAAATACGCTAGCCCCTCACGGCGCATGGCCTCGTCGTTATCAGGGAACTTGGCAAAGACGTTTTGCATAACCGTTTGGTGGGCGTCGTTATCCAACCCTGCGGTTTGCTTGCGGCCTTCAGTAAGTAACTGGTCATAAAGCGCACGGCCTTTTGGTGTTAGTGCTACGCCACGCTGCTCAATTTCGCCAAAGCGAGCGGTGTGAGTACCTTGCGCGTCACCAGCAAAGCGGATTGATTCTTCCAATGCTTTAAAGCTGGTCTGGCGCAGCAAAATGGGGCATTCACGACGTGGCGGCCCTTCAATGACCGCTTTGGGGTTCATGCCCATCTCCGGCATGCGGCGCTGTGCTTCGTCGATATCCAGAGTACGCGGCGTCAGGTGATTGATATGCGGCCCACGGAAGCACACCACGTCGGCAATCAAGCGGTGCTCATCATGGAGCGCCTGATAAGTCTCCAGATCGACCGTCGCATCCTGGTGCCAACGGAAGGTTTCCAGCGCTTCTTTGACGAATTGGTCGGTTTCTTCGCTGGTTAAGCCACCCTGGGTTTCATGACGCTCAATAAGTTCGCGCGCCCCAGAGGTAAAGATATCGCGCTTGGCTAGAATCTCTTCCGAACGCTGGCGCAGAGCCTCACTTTCAATCAGTTCTAAACGCAGTAACGAGGTAAAAACACGGAAAGGGTTCATCGCCAGCGCATCATCGTCGATAGGCCGGAAGGCGGTTGAGTGAACCGGCACGCCCGCTTCTGAAAGGTCGTAATAGCCCACCGGATACATACCCATCACAGCAAACAGGCGGCGCAGCATGGCAAGCTCTGCAGCAGTTCCCACGCGAATAGCCCCGTGGCGTTCTACGCTCAAACGGGCCAATTCGCCCTGCGCTTCTAGGCGGCGATGCAGTTCAGGCTGTTGACTAAGTGTTTCTTGGTTAACGCGCTCGACAAGTTCGAGCAGCGTGCCGTACTGCGGCACTTCGGCTTGATACATGGCCGACATTGCCTTAGAGAAACGGTCACGCACTTCGTTGGTTGAAAGAAGGCTCGGCTGAGTCATTTCGTTGCTCTCTCTTGCATATTGTTGGGATAAGGATGAGACACCGGCGTCAATAGCGCCAACAGCGCCTGAAGCGGGTGTGGCAAAGTTTGCGCTGAGTAGCGTTTCACCTGGCTGCGGCAGGAGTAGCCGGTGGCTAGCAGTTTGCCCGTGTTTTGCTCGGCTTCCACCTGAGGCTGCCAGGATTGGGCATAAATGGTTTTCGAGGTTGCGACATTACGGGTTTCATGGCCGTAGGTGCCGGACATACCGCAGCAGCCGGTCGCCATCAGCTCAAGCTCTAAACCAAATGCCGCAAACACCTGCTGCCAAGCCTTTGGGCTGCCTGGGGCGTTGGTCTTTTCGGTGCAGTGGGAAAGCAGCTTAAAGCCAGGATCGGTTAGGTTCAGCTGGCGAGGCGCTAGCGTGTTAATACGGGTGGCCAGCCACTCTTGCAGCATCAGCACGTTGGGTACTTGTTCACGGCCCAGGGCTTTGACGTACTCTTGGCGATAGGTCAGCGTCATCGCTGGGTCGATCCCCACCATGGGTACG
>NZ_JABUZF010000256.1:0-692 GCF_014897885.1 Halomonas sp. 3D7M
GCTGGAAACCTGCATGACGCTAGGTATGGTCGACGGTGATCAAGCCAACCGTTTGGCGGCTGCCGGGCTGGATTACTACAACCATAACCTGGATACCTCCCCCGACTTTTACGCTGAAATCATCACCACCCGCACCTTCAGCGACCGCCTGGACACCCTGGCCACCGTGCGTGAAGCGGGCATGAAAGTATGCTCCGGCGGCATTTTAGGCATGGGCGAAGGCGCGCAAGACCGCAGCGCGCTGTTACAGCAGTTGGCGAAGTTATCACCGCACCCAGAATCCGTGCCCATTAATATGCTGGTTAAGGTACCGGGCACTCCGCTGGAGAACGTCGAAGACTTGGACCCACTTGAGTTTATCCGCGCCATCGCGGTGGCGAGGATTATGATGCCGCAAAGCCATGTGCGGCTTTCCGCTGGCCGCGAGCAGATGAGTGAGTCGACTCAAGCACTGGCATTTTTGGCGGGAGCCAACTCGATCTTCTACGGCGACAAACTGCTCACCACCGGCAATCCTCAGGCAGACCGCGACCGCGCGCTATTTGCAAAATTAGGCCTGCACCCAGAACGCCGTGATACCTGCGAAGATGAAGCCACTCACACCGAGCGACTCACCCAACAAGCTCAGCAGCGCGCCCAGGCAGAGCGGGCAGCAGCACTGGCGGTAGATGCCAGTGTCTGACGCGTGGCAG
>NZ_JABUZF010000256.1:735-8819 GCF_014897885.1 Halomonas sp. 3D7M
GTGTTGATCAACAGCGCTGGCGGCACCGACGAGTGAATACCCTTGGCACGCTGGACTTTGCCGGCAATGACTATCTCGGGCTGGCTCATGATCCACGCGTGCAAGCTGCCCAGGCAGAGGGTGCGCGCCGCTTTGGCGCAGGCGCGGGCGCGTCGCACTTGGTCAGCGGCCACTTGGAAGTTCACGACGCACTGGAAGACGCCCTAGCCGAGTGGACCGGACGACAGCGTGCACTACTGTTTTCCACTGGCTATATGGCTAACCTTGGCGTGTTGCAGGCGCTCGCTGACCCGCACACTGCCCTCTTTCAAGACCGTTTGAACCATGCCTCGCTACTCGATGGTGCAACGCTAAGCGGCGCTCGCTCGCGACGCTTTCATCACCGCAATAGCGCTGATCTTGAACGTCTGTTGGCGCGCAGTTCCGCCCCCCATAAGCTGGTGGTCAGCGACGGCGTGTTCAGCATGGATGGCGACGTTGCCGATATTGCCACCCTTGCCCACGTCAGCCAGCAACACAACTCCTGGCTAATGATCGATGATGCTCACGGTCTGGGCGTGTTAGGCGCTAACGGCAGCGGCTGTGTGGCAGGTTTTGATAGCCAAGCGGTGCCTATTTTGGTGGGTACACTGGGCAAAGCACTGGGCACCGCTGGCGCGTTTGTGGCCGGTGACGCGGCGCTGATTGAGCACCTCACCCAGTTTGCTCGCAGCTATATCTATACCACGGCCCAACCCCCCAGCATTGCCGCAGCGACCCTGGAAGCGCTGGCTATCGTGCAGCGCGAGCCTGAACACCGCCTACAGCTTACGCGCCATATCAACTATTTTCGCCAGCAGGCCCAAGCGCTCGGGCTGCCCCTTGCCGACTCCCATACACCTATTCAACCGCTGTTACTCGGCAACGAGCCACGCACCATGGCTTGGGCGGCTAAGCTCGCCCAACGGGGTATTCACGTCGGGGCGATTCGCCCGCCCACGGTACCTAATGGTGCCGCACGGCTGCGTATTACGCTGAGTGCCCGCCACACTCCAGGCGATATTGATCGGCTTATTGAAGGGCTGAACGCCTGTCAGAGAGAGGAAGCAGCATGTCCCGCCTAGACGCCCCACAACGTCTGGTGCTGCTGTCGGGCTGGGGGATCGATCAGCGCATCTGGCAGCCGCTGGACACCTACTGGCCTGCCCATACTGATGTACACACGGTGGACTGGCCGGGCTATGGCGATACCCCTGCCCTGGCTGAACCGGCCACCCTTGATACCCTTGCCAGCGCCATGGCCGACCAACTGCCCAGTAACGCTGTGTGGGTTGGCTGGTCGCTGGGCGGGCTGTTAGCCAGCGCGCTGCTCGATAAGCTGCCTGCGCCACGCGGCCTTGTGCTGATTGGCACAGGCGGTCAGTTTTGTAGCGATGACGGCGTGAGCAAAGCCGAGCTTGCCAGCTTTCAGCGCGCCTTTAGCCGCGCCCCCGACGCCACCTGGCGGCATTTCTTACGCTGGCAAACCCAAGGCGAACCTAACGCTCGCCACGCCCACCAACAGCTACGTGCCATGTTGGGTGACACCCCCAACGCTACTAACAGCACCCTATCCCAAGGGCTTCACTGGCTTGCCACTCTGGATAACACCCAGCGTTTGCAAGAGGCGCCCTGTCCGGTCATTCAACTAGTGGGCGAGCACGATCCGCTAGTAGCTTCCAGCACCCGCGCTCAGGCGATTAACCTTGCCCACGCAGGACACTGCCCGATGCTTTCCCAACCTGCTCAACTAGTCGCGACCATCGCTTCCCAGGCCGCACTGGTCGCCAAGGAGCACGTATGTACCTAACGGCAACGCCAGCGCCAAACTGGCAGGCAAAAGTCGCCCACGCTTTCTCTCGCGCGGCACCCCGCTACGATGCGCTGGCCAGCGCTCAGCGCCAGATAGGGGAAACGCTCTGGTCATCGCTTCCGCCGAGTGCCGACAACATACTCGACCTTGGTTGCGGCACCGGTGTCTGGACACAGCGACTAGCCACTCAATTTCCCCATGCCAACGTCACTGGGCTGGATATTGCCCCTGGCATGCTCGCCCATGCCCAGGCGCGCTATGGCCATCATATTCGTTGGCAGCAAGGCGATGCCGCCGCGCTGCCTTTTGAGCGCAGCACCTTTGATCTGGTCTTTTCCAACCTTGCCATCCAGTGGTGCCGCGATATCGATGCGGTGATGCGCGAGCTTCAACGAGTGCTGTCCCCTGGCGGCCAAGTGCATCTCACGACGCTCTTACCCGGCACGTTGGCAGAAGTCGCCTCTGCTTGGCAGCGCCCGGAGGCATTACTGCAGACACCGAATGCCCTGACACTTGAACGCGCCGTTGCCTTAAGCGGCTTAACGCTGGTTGATCGCATTACCGAGTGGCGGCGGTTTTACTACCCCGATCTCACTACCGTCATGGCTTCAATTAAGGGGGTAGGCGCCCAGGTGGCGCGGCCCAAGGCACGTCTTACCCGCCGAGACCTGGTCGCCGCCCGCCAGCGTTTTGAAACGCTACGTGAACCCCAAGGGCTCCCCGTTAGCTACCACTGCCTCACTCTGCGCTTGGAAAAATCACCATGACCGTCTATTTCGTAACCGGCACCGATACCGATGCAGGTAAGACCCTGGCCACCAGCGCACTGCTGTGCGCTGCCAAACAGCAGCAGCTCAGCACGCTGGGGCTTAAGCCGATTGCCTCTGGCAGCCACATCACGGCGGATGGGCTGCGCAATAGCGACGCCTTGGCGCTACAACAACAGAGCGCTCCCCCCGTCGATTACACCACCGTTAACCCGTGGGCGTTTGCGCCCGCTATTGCGCCGCACCTGGCCGCCAGCGAGGCGGGGTGCGCTCTTAACGTCAATAGCGTAGTGGCCTCGCTTACCGCCACCCTAAACGACATGCCGCGCGATTTAACGCTCATTGAAGGCGCTGGCGGCTGGCGTGTGCCACTCAATGAGCACAACGACTTTTCCGATATACCGCGGATGATGCAGCTGCCCGTTATTCTGGTCGTGGGACTAAAGCTTGGCTGTCTTAATCATGCGCGGCTTACCGCGGAGGTGATCGCTGCCGATGGCCTACCCCTTGCGGGTTGGGTCGGCAGCGTAGTGGACCCTGAGTTCGCCGCTGATACAGCGCGCTTTGAGGCCAATATCGCGCTGCTTAAAAACGCCCTTAACGCGCCATGTCTAGGCATTATTCCTCATTTAGCCACCGCCGATGCCACCCATGCGCGCCACGCGCTTTCACTATCTGCACTGCTCAACACCTCAGTTTTGAATCAGGAAGCCGCTCTATGAGTTCTCCCGTTTGGCACCCTTACGCCCACCTCAAAACACAAGCACCCGCCCCTAAAGTGGTCGGCGGCAGCGGTAGCCATTTCACCCTGGAAAGCGGCGAGCAACTGCTCGACGCGACCTGCTCCTGGTGGTGCATGATTCATGGCTATGGCCATCCACGTTTAGTCGCGGCCATTCGTGAACAGGCAGGCGAGCTATGCCATGTCATGCTCGGAGGCCTCACCCATAATCCCGCCGACCAGCTTGCTCGGGAGCTCGTGCGCATCACCCCTGACGGTCTTAATCACGTGTTCTACTCCGACAGTGGTTCAGTCGGGATGGAAGTGGCGATGAAAATGGCCCTGCAGTACCAGGTGCTCATCGGCCACCCCGAAAAGTGCAAGATGCTTTCGTTAATGAAGGCCTACCATGGCGACACCACCGGCTGTATGGCGGTATGCGACCCTGAAGAAGGCATGCACAGCCTGTTCGCCAGCCTGCTTCCCCAACACCACTTCGCTCCCGCGCCCACCGCACCGTTTAACGCCACACCGGAACAGGTAGCCGACGATTTAGCGGCGCTGCGCGACGTACTGGCGAGCCATCACCATGAGATTGCTGCCCTGCTGATGGAGCCGTTGTTACAGGCAGCAGGCGGGCTGAATATGACCTCGCCTGACTACCTGCGCGGCGCACGGGCGCTATGCGATGAGTTTGGCGTGCTGCTGATTTTTGATGAAGTGGCCACCGGTTTTGGCCGCACGGGTAAGCTGTTTGCTGCCAATCACGCTGACGTGACACCAGATATTATGGTGCTCTCTAAAGGACTAACCGGCGGCTATCTAGGCCATGCAGCAACCCTAGCCAACGACCGCGTTCACGATGCATTTGTTGGCGACAGCGCCCACCATGCCTTTATGCACGGCCCGACATTTATGGGCAACCCGCTGGCCTGCCGCGTCGCGCTGGAAAGCCTGCGCGTGTTTGAAGAGGAGCACTACCTGGACAAGATTGCGACTCTCAGCCAACAGCTTAGCCGAGCGTTAATTGACGACTCTGCGCTGAACGCCCACCCAGACGTGGCCGATGTGCGGGTGCTGGGTGCCACCGCAGTGATTGAAGCGCACTCCGCCGAGACGCTGAAAGGTGTCGGGCAGTTCGCCCGCGAGCGAGGTGTGTGGCTGCGCCCAATCGGCCGCTGGCTTTACACCATGCCCGCTTATATCGCCACCGACGCCGAAATAACTCAGATTACCGACGTAATGAAGGCATGGTTTTTGAAGCGATAGCTCTTAAAGCAATAGTTATTAGAGAACACTCAAGGCAGCATCAAATTGCCCTGTTTGCGCCACTGGTTGACCAAGGCAGGAACGCCTTCACCTGCAGTGGTGTTAATCGCTAGAACGCCCGGCGGTGTTAAGGCATCCGCGTCGGGGTCGACCAGCGCACACGGGGTATCCAAATCAATATACGATAGCAGCGATGCTGCGGGCATAACCGCCAAAGACGTGCCCACCACCAGCAAAAAATCCGCCTGGCTAACAAGTTCACAGGCGTCTTCAAACAGCGGCACCGACTCACCGAACCACACTACATCTGGGCGCAGCTGGCTGCCTTTGTCGCAAATATCTCCCAGCGCAATACCGCCTTTCGGCAGTGGATAGCGCAGCCGCGCATCCACTGAAGAGCGCGCCTTCAAAATCTCACCATGCAGATGCAACACATCACGCGACCCTGCACGCTCATGCAGATCATCAATATTCTGCGTAACCACGCTGACTCTAAAGCCATCTTTTTCAAGCGCCGCCAAGGCTTTATGGGCAGCGTTTGGCTTGGCCTTACGAATTTGCTCCCGGCGCAGATTATAAAACTCCAGCACCCGCTGAGGATCTCGCTGCCAGCCCGCAGGCGTGGCTACCTCTTCGACTGGGTGGTCTTCCCACAGGCCATCGCTGGCACGAAACGTTTTAATGCCACTCTCGGCGCTAATCCCTGAACCGGTAAAAACCACTAGGTGCGGTGGTGCTGTCATGTTTTCCTCGACTAAATCACTGCTTACTGTTTCACAAGGAGCCTCTTATTAATGTAATGAGCGCAGGCCAGACAAGGCAAAAATCAACGAAAAAGCGGAGTTTACGAGTTGTAAATGAGCATTTTGAGGCGATTTTTAACGCAGTATGGCCAAGCGCAATAGTTAATCAGAGGTTACTTAATATACCAGCTGCCCTATAGTCCCCGCGAAGCGCTGCTTATTACGATATGGGTAAACATCAATCACCCGACCATCGACAATGGCCTGCTGTAGCTCCAACCAGTAATCGGGATCAAATAACTCCGGATGCTGTTGCATAAAAATACCGCGCAGCTCCGGGTTGGCAAACATAAAGGGGCCGAACTCCTCGGGGAAGATATCGTTGGGGCCAACGTAAAAACTCTCCCCACCACCTCCCTGAAAGTCATTGCCATACGATTTGGGCATGTGCCGAAAGCGACACTCCGTGAGATAGCACACCTCGTCGTAATCGTAAAAAATCACTCGACCATGGCGGGTAACACCAAAGTTTTTTAACAGCATATCGCCCGGGAAGATGTTCGCTGCTGCCATCTGTTTAATGGCGTTACCATAGTCTTTGAGCACCATCACGCGCTCGTCCGCGCTGCACTGCTCCAGATAGATATTCAGCGGTGTCATCATGCGCTCGGTATAGCAGTGCTTGATTATCACCTTGTCATCTTTCAATGACACAGTAGACGGCGCTACTTCTAGCAAGTGCTCTAAACACTCTGGCGCAAAGTGATCCTGACGCACGATAAAATTCGAGAACTCCTGGGTATCAGCCATACGCCCAACACGGTCATGGCGTTTCACCAGGCGGTATTTCTCGCGCACTATCGCGTGGGTGACCTCTTTGGCCGGATCGAATTTATCTTTAATGATCTTAAACACGGTGCGAAAACTAGGTAGCACAAACACCGCCATCACCATGCCACGCACACCAGGCGCAATGACAAACTGATCCTCACGCTTGGCCACTTGCAGGTTTAGGGCACGGAAAAATTCGGTTTTGCCATGCTTAAAAAAGCCAATCGCGGCATACAGTTCGCCTTCAGGCTTATGGGGCATGAGCTGTTTTAAGTAATGAACAAACTCCCCAGGCACCGGCACATCGACTTGGAAGTAGGCACGGGTAAACGAGAAAATAATCGAGACTTCATCGGTCTCGGTTAGCACGGTATCCAGGTGCAGGCAGGGGTCGCCGCCCTGCTGCTCGCCAAACCCTTCACCATGTAGAATAGGTAACACCAGTGGCACCTGCTCACCGCCACCCAAAATGCGGCCGACTAAGTAGGCCCCTTTATTACGGTAAAAGACGCTTTTCAACAGCTCTAATTGAGCGTCTTCTGACTGCAAAATAGCGGCGGGAAGCAGGGTTTCTAATAGGCCTGCAGCTAGTCCAATATCGCGCTCCAGATCAGCAAAGGCGTTATCAAATGGTGCCTCTTCAAGCGCCCAGGCAAGCGCTTGAGCCCAATCGCCATTGACGGAATACTGTCGACAAAGCTCAATTCCAGAATGGTGCGCAGCATCTTCTCGGGAGCTGTACACAAACATCCAGTCATTGCGAATATGGCGGTGGTGGAAAATCGAGCAGAATAGTGAGTTAAAAAATGTCTCGGCCAACTCGTAATCCAACCGCTGACTAATCAGCTGCGCATAGTGCTCACGTGCCTCCCGCCAGGTCTCACAGTACGTAAGCGCCTCATGATCAAACGTACGCTGCAAACGTGTCAGCGTATCGCCCACTTTCTCTTCATAAAGGTTAATCCGCGCCGCTGAGGCTTGCTGGGCATCACGCCACGCCCCATCACGAAAACGCCGACTGGCGTCAAAGGTAATCTGCTTGAAGCGTGCTCGGTAGCCATCAAATCCATGCAGAATAGTGGCCGCTAAACGATACGCGGGAGAGTGCTTCATGGCGGTGCTCCTGATTATTTCTCCCAGCTTCGCGTAACGGAGCACTACATGCGAGAAGACCTTGGTGGGTAATCCGCATGTTTAAGAAAGCAGCTGGCTGTTTTAGCACTCATCATAAAAAAGCCTCTGGGCCATTGGGCACAGAGGCTTAAACTGCCTAGTCAGCCTAGGCGGTTAGGATCAAACATTACAGCTTGGCAGCAGTTGGCACCGGCTCGTCAATGTCTAGTTCTTCCGGGGCAGCAGTCACCAGCGCAAACTCCTCTTCAGCGGTTTTCGCCACCAGCTTATTCTTGCTGTAAAGGAAGTAGTACGCTGCACCAGCAATGAATAGAACGATGGTGTAATTAAACGCGCGGGGGTCGAAAGCATAGACACCGGTCAGCGCGACGAGGGAAAGCACTAACGCAACGCCAGAGGTCACCACACCACCGGGTGTTTTATAAGGGCGCGGCAAGTCAGGCTGTTTCACTCGCAATAGAATGTGGCTGAGCGCCATCAATGCATAAGAGAGCGTCGCGCCGACAACGGCCATCCCTAGAATTAGATCACCCTCGCCGCTAAGTGAGACCAAAAAGCCAAATACACCAGGCACAATCAGCGCCAGATAAGGCACTTTACGCTCGCTGGTCAGTGACAGTGGTTTTGGTAAGTAGCCCGCACGAGAAAGCGCAAACACCAAACGGCTGTAGCCATAGATAATCGAGAAAAATGACGCTACCAACCCCGCAAGGCCCAACACATTAACCAGCGTGGCAAGCGTTGGGTTGCCCGCAACGTTAAGCGCATCGACCAGCGGCACCCCACTT
>NZ_JABUZF010000256.1:8859-12103 GCF_014897885.1 Halomonas sp. 3D7M
GGCTCCCGCCGCGCCGGCCAGTAACACCACGACCAATAAGGCGGTAAATAGCAGGAACAGCATCGCAGCAATAATCCCTTTAGGCATATCCCGCGCGGGGTCTTTGGCTTCCTCTGCCGCTAGCGGCACGCCCTCAACCGCCAAAAACAGCCACATCCCAAACGGCAGTGCGGCCCAAATACCGTACCAACCATAGGGCATAAAGGTGCTCGCACCGGCTGCATCGGTGGGCGCAATATCAAACAGATTCGCTGAATCGAAATTGCCGATCAGCGCCACTGCCGTTGCCAAAATCGCGAACACGGCCAGCCCGCTAATCACCATCATCACTTTTAGCGCTTCACCCACGCCTGCTAGGTGAATACCGATAAACACTGCGTAGAACAGCAGGTAAACCAGCGGCCCATTAATGCCCAGCAGCGATTCAACTGCCGAGCCAATGAAAATCACGATCGCAGCAGGCGCAAGCGCGTACTCAATCAACACCGCAAGCCCGGTTAAATAGCCACCGGCTGGCCCCATCGCTTGGCGAGCAAAGCTATAGCCGCCGCCAGCGGCTGGGATCGCTGCGGACATTTCAGCCAATGCTAATACGAGTGCCAGGTACATCATCGCCATTAAGCAGGCGGCAATGGCAAAACCACCCCAACCCGCTTCAGCAATACCGAAGTTCCAGCCGGCAAAATCACCGGAAATAACATAAGAAACCCCAAGCCCTGCTAGTAATAGCCAGCCCGCGGTACCTTTGCGCAGCTGGCGCTTGGCCAAATACGCTTGATCGACAGAAGGTTGTGTCATTGTCATGCCCTTTTCAGTGTGGAACGCAATCGTTGTCAGCGGCGTGCTGAGTCGGGGTGTTGGTTCCATATTGTTGTTAGGAGTTTTTTAGGAGCGTTTCTATAAGTGCTTGTTATTTATGTACTGTTATTACTCTTTTTAATTACTATTTAATTACTCTGTTATCTATATGGCGCTGCTTATGCATAACGCTTCGCTTCCTGTGCCGCTTATTAATCGGCCACCAGGAAGTTTTGAGTTGTCCCCCCTGTTGCACCGTCTAATACGCTGTCCTCGCTACGATCTTTCAGTTGCACGCCAGACAGTTTCCGCTGACGGGCTTCGGTTAATAGCAACAACAACCGCCGTGCGGCCTCTTCCGGTTTGAGCCCTGCTGGGCGCACGTTTGAAATGCAGTTGCGGCGGTCATCCTTTAAGCCCACTTCTGGTTCCCAGGTCATATACAGCCCGAGGCTATCTGGAGAGCTTAAGCCTGGGCGCTCACCAATCATCACCAGCACGGCATCGGCATTAAGCAGCGCGCCAACCTCATCACCAATCGCCACGCGGCCCTGCTCTACGATGGTTAATGGCGCGAGCTGCCACTCCCGCTGATCACTCTCCAAGGCGCGATACAGCGCAGTAAGAAACGGCTCGCTGTTCTGCTGTACTGCCAGTGCGGAAAGTCCATCGACAATCACCACCGCTAAATCGAAGCGCTGGCCACATTGCGCCGCTTGTTGCAGTTGCTCTCGCGAAGCGTCGTCAAGACGACGGCCATAATCCGGACGCTGCAGATACATGGCCCGGTCTACTGCATGGCTATGCACATGAATAGGTGTCTGGTTCAGGCTCAGCGCTGTCGTTAACTCATCGGCCAGCGCGTCGCACTCAAGGGGGCAGTGAACGGCATCCTGGGCTTGGGCATGAGCCAGTTGAAACGCCAATAGCTGATGCGTGGGCAGACTAATGCCCGCTCGTCCCAGCCCAATGCGAGCATCGGTAAATGCCCTCAGCCGCTCCCATGGGTTAGCGATCACCATCGGTGGGGCTTTTTTCGATTCATTATCAGACATCGCGAGCAGCCTCCGTTGGCAGGT
This sequence comes from Halomonas sp. 3D7M, assembly GCF_014897885.1. Lineage (NCBI taxonomy): Bacteria > Pseudomonadati > Pseudomonadota > Gammaproteobacteria > Oceanospirillales > Halomonadaceae > Halomonas > Halomonas sp. 3D7M. The sequence goes on from NZ_JABUZF010000256.1 coordinate 10,737, forward strand.
GGCGCAGGCTATTAGCGAAAGCGGCAGGTAGTTGATCATTTAACCGATAGGAGGAAACATCTTGGAAGATTTGCATCTTCGCCAGCCACTGCTCGAACTCCGGGGCGGCCTTCAACCCAAGCACGCGCCGTGCGTAAAGGGCATCGTGAAAGGACGTGGTTTGATAGTTGAGCATGATGTCGTCAGAGCCAGGGATGCCCATCACAAAGCTACAGCCCGCCACGCCTAATAGCGTCAGCAGGTTGTCCATATCATTTTGATCGGCTTCAGCGTGATTGGTGTAGCAAACATCACAGCCCATGGGCACGCCTAGCAACTTGCCGCAAAAGTGGTCTTCCAGTCCCGCCCGGGTGATCTCTTTGCCATCGTACAAATACTCAGGGCCAATAAATCCCACCACCGTATTCACCAGCAGCGGATTAAACTTGCGCGCCACCGCATAGGCGCGGGCTTCACAGGTTTGCTGGTCTAAACCATGATGAGCGTCAGCGGAAAGCGAGCTGCCTTGCCCAGTTTCGAAATACATCACGTTGCGCCCAACTGTACCGCGGTTCAGCGTTTGAGCGGCCGCCTCGGCTTCTGCCAGCGTACTCAAATCAAAGCCAAAACTGCGGTTGGTGGCTTCGGTACCGCCAATGGATTGAAAAACCAGATCTACCGGTGCGCCCTGCTCAATCGCTTCGAGCGTGTTAGTCACATGAGTGAGCACACAGGATTGGGTGGGTATTTCATATTTCTGAATGACATCGTCCATCAGGCGCATTAGCTTAATGCTTTGGGCGACATTATCAGTAGCAGGATTGATCCCAATGACCGCGTCGCCACTGCCATACAGCAAGCCATCCAGAATACTGGCGGCAATCCCGGTCACGTCATCGGTAGGATGGTTGGGCTGCAAACGCGTGGATAACCGCCCCGGCAAACCAATCGTATTGCGAAATGCGGTCGTCACATGGCACTTCTTGGCGACTAGCATCAAATCTTGATTGCGCATCAACTTGCTAACAGCGGCGGCCATTTCAGGGGTAATGCCCGGGCGAGCCGGGGGTAATGCCAGGGCGAGCCGCGGCTAACACATCGCTGGTGGCATAGTCGGATAGTAGCCAGTTACGAAAGTCACCCACGGTTAAATGCTTCAGCGGCGCAAATGCAGCAGCATCGTGCTCATCGATGATTAAACGAGTAATTTCGTCTTGCTCATAGGGGACCAGCACATCATTCAAAAATGTGGTAAGCGGGAGCTCTGCCAGCACCATTTGCGCCACTACCCGCTCTTCTGCTGATTCTGCAATGACCCCTGCCAAGCGGTCGCCAGAGCGTGGCGGCGTGGCCTTGGCCATTAATTCCGCCAAGCCATTAAAGCGATA
>NZ_JABUZF010000256.1:12115-12289 GCF_014897885.1 Halomonas sp. 3D7M
CCAAGCCATTAAAGCGATAGCGGCGGCTTCCAACAGTTGTGTGATAGGTCTGCGCCATGGGACCTTCCTTTTTTATATTTAAAAGTGGCTTTTTCTATAACTACGGTTTCTAAAACTACGGTTTCTAAAACAATGGCGCCGAATGCGCGTTGAGGAACAGAATTTGCTTGTTTC
>NZ_JABUZF010000264.1:0-7209 GCF_014897885.1 Halomonas sp. 3D7M
TGCCAGTCAGCCTTAAATGACTGGCATTAGCCTTAGGGCTGTCACTTAACTCTACTATTTCAAGCTCTTCCTTAATTGACCGCTAACAGGCTTGCCGACAAGCGACGTTTGGATAGCTTGCCAACATTGTCTGTGCCCTAAAGGGGATGAATGGAGGAGGGGCAGGTGAGATGGCGACAACAATCGGTTTCGAGCCTAAGCGGCCATCTGCCAGTGCATATTTACAGATCCTGTTAGTTAGCAATGCGCGCTTTTCTGATAAGGCCTAATCTATAAGGACGTTTTCATGTTCCGTAGAGCAACCAATGAACAATAACCGCTATAGGATTAGGGCGATGAGTCGCGAAGAGTTGGGCCTCGCGATGGAATGGGCCGCAAAGGAAGGCTGGAATCCGGGGCTCCACGATGCCGACTGCTATTTTTCCGCCGATCCGAAGGGTTTCCTCGTCGGCCTGCTTGACGACGAGCCTATCGCCACCATCTCGGTGATCAAATACGACGACGCCTTTGGTTTTCTTGGCTTCTATATTGTCAAGCCGGAATACCGGGGACAAGGGTATGGGCTTCAACTGTGGCAGGCTGGGATGAGCTATCTTCAAGGCCTTCACATTGGGCTCGATGGTGTCGTCGATCAGCAGGAAAATTATCGGAAATCCGGTTTTACGCTGGCCTATCGCAACATTCGCTACGAGGGAGTGGGGGGCGGAAAGGCGCCCCAGCACGCTGGGATCGTCGAGCTATCCAGCCTGCCTTTTGAGACCATTGACGCCTATGGGCGGCCCTTTTTCCCTGCCAATAGGGAACAGTTCACCCGCGCCTGGATCAGCCAGCCCGATGGTCATGCTCTGGGCGTGATGCAGCATGACAGGCTGTCTGGCTATGGGGTTATCCGGAAATGCCGCAACGGCTACAAGGTCGGTCCCCTGTTAGCGGACAGCCCGGCATTGGCCGAGTCGCTTCTTCTCGCCTTGAAAACCCGCACGACGCCATCGGACCCGATTTTCCTTGATGTGCCAGCCATCAACCCAGCGGCGGTGGCATTGGCCGAGCAGCATGGCATGAGGGTGTCATTTGAAACCGCCCGAATGTACCGGGGTGAGGCGCCAACCCTGCCGTTAACTCGCCTGTTTGGCGTGGCGTCTTTTGAAATCGGATGAGCGGGTGATGGGGAGACCGGCTTCTACTATGAAGTGACGCTCAATCCCATGGCAATCGGAGATTTCCCTCAAATCGTGAAGCACGCCCCAGTCTGGTCGCCCCGAGGGCAACCCCACGCCCTGGATCGGCTCTGCCACTCCGTTGATCCATCGCATAGGGCAAAAACTTGCTGGGTAAATAAATTAGGATGGTAAGCAGTGGAGACAGCTCGAACTCAGATTTTCTACAGCCTCATTAGGAGTGAGATGAACCATCGATTCGTAGTCACCGGCGGCCCTGGTGGTGGAAAAACGACCATTCTTAGTGCTCTAGCGGAGCGTGGATATAGCTTCGCACCGGAGTCCGCTAGGAAAATAATCAAAGAGCGGTTAGCAGCGGGGTTATCGCCTCGACCGGACCCTGTCTCTTTTGCCCAAGAGATACTTAGTGCGGATATCGAAAAGTATCAGAATGCAGCCTCCTGCGACCGTGTCATGTTGTTTGATCGCGGAGTACTGGACGCGCTGTATATGCTCGATGCGGAGAGCGCATTAACGCGAGATGAAATAGCGCAATACGTTCAAAAATTTCCATATAACAGCATTGTCTTTCTTCTGCCTCCTTGGAAAGAAATTTACGATACTGATTCAGAGCGTGATCAAACGTTTGAGGAGTCCGTAGCGGTGTTTGACGGTATGAAAAGGTGGTATTCGCAGTGGGGGTACGAAACACTGGAAGTCCCACAAGGCAATATTAATGAGCGTGTTGCGTTCATTTTGCAGCGTATACATACCCCCTAACAATTCACGGTGGCGGACAATTTTTCCACCGTTTCGCGGCTCGAAATTTTCCGCAGAGCGCGGTGTTATGCGCCATATAGCCATTTTTCCAACCTCTGGGTTGGGGAAGGAGAGCGCTAACCATATCCAACGAAGAGGTAAATTGAAGTGGACACTACATCAAGTAAGGTTAAAGGCCATTGTCGTTGCGGGCAGGTAGAATTTGAGGTTAGTGCTAAGCCAATGATCACCATGGCATGTCACTGCACAGGATGTCAGCAAATGACATCTAGCGCGTTTAGCTTGAGTTCGCTTTATCCGAGCGAGGCATTCTCAATTAACTCCGGAGAGCCCGTTATCGGTGGGCTGCATGGGAACACTCGCCACTATTTCTGCGGGCATTGTATGAGCTGGCTGTTCACTCGCCCCGAAGGCATGGATAACTTTGTCAATGTTCGCTCAACGTTGCTAGAGGATTCTCGAACCTACAAACCATTTATTGAAACTTACACAGATGAAAAACTGGAGTGGGCTTCCACTGGCGCAGAGCATAGTTTTTGTAAGTTTCCACCGCAGGAAAAGTTTCCCGAATTGCTCCAAGAATATGCGCAAAAATAAGGACAAACACAGCAGCGATGAATAGGGTGTGGCACTAAACAATCAGCGATAGTGGAACGATTTAAACTTCGCTTCAATTGCCCGCTGAGCTGGGCGTTATACCTGAGAGGCACCTCGGATGAGCCTTAAAGATCACTTTGCAATGCTGGCTTCCTACAATCAGTGGATGAACTCAAAGGTTTATGAGGCTGCAGGCCACCTCTCCGCCGCTGATTTAGCCAAAGACCGTGGGGCCTTCTTCGGTTCCATCTTAGGAACCCTGAATCATATCCTCGTGGCTGACACTATCTGGCTCAAACGGTTTGCTACACATCCTTCCTGTGTGGCCCCTTTGCGCGAGGTCGCTGATCTTCCAAAGCCGACCAGGCTAGATCAGATTGCCTTTGAAGATTTTGGTCGTCTATCTGAACACCGACGCTGGTTGGATCAGCGAATTATTGATTGGGTAACCGAACTATCCGACGGTGACCTGGATGTCGTTCTCAGCTATCGCAATAGCAAAGGGATTCCTGCAAATAAACGATACTCGAGCTTGGTGCTTCATTTCTTTAATCATCAAACTCACCATCGTGGGCAAGTTTCTACTTTGCTATCTCAGGCGGGGGTGGATATCGGGGTTACTGACCTGTTGGTTCATATCCCAGAGGAAACCCATGTATAGCCAGGTATGTACTGACGAATCCTAGAGCGATTCCCTACACTGGAAAAATTAGATTATCGCTACTCTAAATCCCGAAAGGGTAAGTTGTTGGCTCGGGTTCGGGTAATTCAAATAATATAAGCCTGCTTGTTGCGCGGTGCGCAACAAGCTATGATGTGTTTATGATTAAATCATTCCGCCACAAGGGACTCAAGCGCTTCTACGCTAGTGGTAGCACCTCTGGTATACAGGCGGATCATGCCAAGAAATTGCGTATGCAGCTTGCCGCTCTGGACACGGCCGTGTCAGTAGAAGATATGGATATCCCTGGTTTTAGGCTCCACCCTTTGAAGGGGAGAGACACAGCGCGGTGGTCAATTTGGATCAACGGAAATTGGCGCATGACGTTCGAATTTCGAGATGGCAATGCGTACATTCTTGATTATGAGGATTATCACTAATGACGATGCATAATCCGCCGCATCCCGGCGAATTTATTCGGGAAGTGTACCTAGAACCTTTTGGTATCAGCTCCCGTCAGCTTGCTTCCAACTTGGGCGTTTCACCATCCACCTTGTCACGGTTGCTTAAAGGGGATAGTGGCATTAGCCCCGAAATGTCTTTGCGCTTGTCGAAGGTTCTCGGACGTACCCCGGAGAGCTGGCTATCAATGCAGGACATGTACGACCTATGGATGGCTCGCAGCACAATTAATTTGGACGACCTGCAGCCATTGGATTTTGAGGCCGCTTAGCGATTGCGACTGTTGTCGTTGGCATCCTGTCGTAAAAAGCTGAGCAACCAAACTTATTGGAAATCTGTATGCCGCCAGACTAGGTTCAGGTTTCTAAAGAGAAAGCACGGACGCGATATGAACCTACTCTTCCTCGGCACTTCCGCTGGTGTGCCCACCAAACAAAGAAATGTCTCCGGGATCGCCTTGCGTGAAAGCAAAGGGAAGGGCTGGTACCTGGTTGATTGTGGTGAGGGCACCCAGCATCAGGTCTTGCGTACCAAGCTGTCGTTCCATTCGTTGAAAGCCATCTTGATTACCCATGTGCATGGCGACCACTGCTACGGGCTGCCGGGCATTTTGGCGAGTGCCGCCATGGGTGGCCGGAAAGCGCCACTGACCATTGTTGCGCCCGCAGGTATCAAAACTTGGTTGGCGGAAACCTGTGAGGTGACGCAGCTATGCTTACCTTTTGCCTTGGAGTTTATCGCCTCAGACGACCTGCCAAGCGTTGAGTTTGAGAACATCGCGGTTGAGACATTCAGCCTTTCACATCGGGTGGCGTCTTATGCCTATGCGTTTACGGAGCGAAAGGTTGATGCTGCCCTGGACATGGAAAAGCTAGCGCAAAAGGGGATTCCAAGAGGGCCGTTGTGGGGGCAGTTAAAGCAAGGGGTTGATATTGAGTTTGCAGGTGAGCCGTTAAGAAGCCATGACTATTTAATCTTCAAGAACACGCCCAGGAAAGTAGTGATCGCTGGGGATAATGATCAACCTGACTTATTGAACGAGGCGTGTGCAGAGGCGCAGGTGCTGGTGCATGAGGCCACCTATACCGAAGAGATGGCTGAGAAGGTCGGTGATGTGGGGCATAGCTACGCCAAGCTTGTCGCAGCTTTTGCCGAATCGATAAAGCTACCTAATTTGGTGCTGACACACTTCAGCCCTCGTTATCAGTTAGGTGCCCATGCATCGCCGTCCATTGAGGACATTCGCAAAGAAGCTGAGGGCGCCTATTCCGGCTCGCTTTTCTTGGCGCGGGATTTTGGCGAATACAGCTTGGAAAAAACGGGTTACTTTTCTGAGATGGTGGGCGAGTAGTTTTTCCGCGCGTGTATCAGTAGTGATACCGAAACTGGGCGATTAGCAACGCTTCGTAGTCTTCAAGCACTGGCTTCCAGGGAAGCCAGTGCTCACTTCGTTATTTCAAAAGCTATTTCAAAAACTCCCGCAGCGTTTCGCTGGCTTGGTCGATGGAGACGACGCCATCTAAATGACCGCGGTTGCCTTCCAGGGTTTCAAGCGTCACTTCGGTGCCGTCGGCTTCTATCAGCTCGGCAGTGCGGCGCACGCCTTCGGGGGCGAAGACGAGGTCGTTTTCGCTATACAGCATCAGCGTCGGGGCGTCGATGGCAGCCAGTCCTTCTTCTAGTGAATCACCGTGGCCCGCCATAAAGAGCTGGTTGGCGCGAACCAAGTACAGCAGATGGTTGGCATCGGAAAGCTCGGCGCGGGCGGCGGCGACATCATCCAGCGTTTGCTCAATGGCGTAGCGAGCGTTGATATCTTGAGCGGGGTCGCGCTCTTCGTCGGCCCAATCGCGGTTGAAGGTTTCGTTGGCCCACTGCCAGTGATTGGCGTTGAGGGTGACGATCTTGAGCGCTTCTTTAAGGCCATCGGTGGGTGGCTCGCCATCGTAGTAGTCGCCCTCATTCCAGTTGGCGTCTAAGCGGATGGGCGCCGCCCAAGCGCTAAGCGTTGCCAGCAACCAGGGGTCGGTAACGCCGCCACCGATAACGGGAATCAACCTATCCACTTTGTCAGGGTAAGCACTGGCCCATTCAAACGCTTGAAGCGCCCCCATCGAGGCACCCATGACCGCGTGTAGCGACTCAATGCCCTGGCTCTCTAACAACGCACGCTGTACCTCGACAAAGTCACGGATCGTTACCACAGGAAAATCCATTCCCCACGGTTCGCCGGTGTCTGGATTAATAGAGGCGGGGCCAGTGGTGGTGACATTGGGGTCGTGGGCGTTGAGATTCACCAGCGTATCGGACGCAATAATGTAGTACTCGTCGGTATCCAGTGGCTTACCGGGGCCGATGATGGCATCCCAATAGCCGGTTGGCTCGCCATCCGGGTCATAACGACCTGCTGCATTGCTGGTGCCAGAAAAGAAATGGGTAATTAAAATGGCATTGTCACGAGCGTCGTTTAATTCACCGTAGGCTTCCCAGCCCACCGCAAGTTCGGGAATCATCTCGCCGCCTTGAGTGGTGAAGTCTTGCATCTCGAAGGTTTGCTTTTCGACGACGCCATCCCAGGCCAGTAGCGGTGATGCTGCAAGTAATCCGAGGCTGGTAACTGTCACCACGGTTAATAAAGAGTGTCGTTGCTTGAGAACCATACGCCTTCCTTAAATGAGGGATTGTTATGATTATTGTTGGCAACGGCTGCGTTGCCACCCTCATAGCGTAGTCGGCTTTAGCGCATTTTAAATGGGTTTAGCCCGTTAGCTTGTTGCATCATCATGCGTTTGGCGAGCGGTACGCGTTCGGCAAGATGTAGGCTGAGATCACCCAGCTGGCGTAGCGGTTTTGCACCGGTAAACAAGTGATGGAAGCTGTCGGTGGCGGCAATCATGGCTTGGTTGGCCAAGCGGCGCTGGCATTCGAAGCGGTGCAGGCTGATAGAGTCACCTGGGTCGCGGCTCTTGATGACCAGCTCTGCCAGTGTGTCGGCATCGTGCAGGCCAATATTCAGCCCTTGCCCTGCCAGCGGATGCACCACGTGGGCGGCATCGCCAATCAGGGCTAAGCGCTTACCGATATAGCGTTTGGCGTGCTGGCGCCTAATTGGAAAGCTCGCCTTTGCGACCACACGGGTTAGCTTGCCTAGCCGCTTGGGAAAGGCTGTTTCAACGGTCGTTTTTAGGGCGTCGTTGGAGAGCTGTTCACGGGCTTTGGTGGCTTCGTCGCTGTCATACCACACCAACGATGCACGATGGCCTGGTAAGGGAAGCATGGCAATCGGGCCGGTGGGGGTGAAGCACTGCCAGCTAATATCCTGTTGGGGTAGCTCGGTTTCCACGTTAATAATCATCGCCCGCTGATGGTAGTCGTAGCTACTAACGGCAATGCCAGCAAGTTCTCGTAGCGTCGAATGCGCACCATCTGCGCCAACAATCAAACGGGCGCTTAAGGTTTTGCCGTTATCTAGCTCCAGCATGCGGCCGGTGCTGGCCGCCATGGTGCTGAGCGGTGCGCACTGGGTGTAGCAGGTCACGCTGGGAAGATTCT
>NZ_JABUZF010000264.1:7256-7432 GCF_014897885.1 Halomonas sp. 3D7M
TATTGTAGAGTGCGGTTTTCGATAAAAATGCCGAAGTCGTCCATGCCGCTGTCTTGGGCAGAAAACAGCGAATGGCCGGAGCCATCCTGGTTGGCGACATCAATATGGCGAAACGGGCAGCAGCGCTCTTCGGGAAGCACGGTGCCGCTCGCTTTTACAAACGCCAGCGAACGGGC
>NZ_JABUZF010000264.1:7515-7723 GCF_014897885.1 Halomonas sp. 3D7M
ACCAGCCCAACCGACATGCCGGTATGGCCTAAACGGGCCGCTAGCGCGGCACCCACCATGCCACCGCCGACAATGATAATCTCGTGATCCCACTGCATGAGACACTCCTTACGTTGAATAACGAGGGCATATTGCATACCCCTTTATTGTCATACAGTATCGGTTACTTGTCGCAGTGTTGCATAGGGTGATCCATTGACGCAGGCCG
>NZ_JABUZF010000264.1:7729-12361 GCF_014897885.1 Halomonas sp. 3D7M
ATCCATTGACGCAGGCCGTGGAAATGACAGATAGCATCGCGCAGGCGGGGGAGGCGCTGGCGGAGTTTATTGAGCGCCACCCTAAACTGTGGGTGATTACTGGCGCGGGAGTAAGCACCGACAGCGGCATTCCTGATTACCGCGATGCCGATGGGCAGTGGAAGCGACCGCCACCGGTACAGCATGGCGATTTTATGGCCTCACTTGCCGTACGCCAGCGCTATTGGGCGCAGGCGTTGATCGGCTTCAAAGCCATGCGTGAAGCCCAAGTGAGCGGTGCGCATAAGGCGTTGGCGGCGCTTGAAAGCATGGGCCACGTGGAGCTGCTGGTGACACAGAACGTAGACCGTCTGCATCAGCGGGCGGGTTCCAGCAAGGTCATTGATCTGCATGGACGAGCAGACGTGGTGGCGTGCATGACATGCGGTTATCAACTTATGCGTCACGCCATGCACAGCGAAATGGCCAGGATGAACCCGCGTTTTGCAGCGCTAGATGCCCACCATGCGCCCGACGGCGATGCGGATTTAGAAACTGATTTTTCGACGTTTAAGGTGCTGGATTGCCCGCGCTGCCAAGGCATCTTAAAGCCCCAGGTTGTTTATTACGGCGATGTGGTGCCGCCAGCGCGGCGCTTGGCTGCCCAAGCAGGGCTGCAAAATGCCGATGCCGTACTGGCTGTGGGCACCTCGTTGATGGTGTATTCCGGCTACCGCTTCTGCCGTGATGCCCACGCCATGGGTTTGCCGGTGGCCTCGCTGTCGTTGGGCGTCACTCGCGCCGATGCGCTATTAACCCACCAGTGGCGTGCGCCGTTAACGCCAGTGTTAGAGCATGCTGTCGGTTGTTTGCAGCAGCGTTTACTTGACTAAAGTGCTAGGGTATTAGGCAACGATTGTCACCAACAGCGGAGTCGCCCGTGCTGTCATTTGAACACCAGTTTGCAACGCTTCCCGAGCCACTGTGGATGGCCTGCCAGCCCACGCCAGTGAGCCAGCCCACGCTGATTGCATTTAATCAGCGCCTGGCAGAAACGCTGGGGTTTAAGACAGGGCTGAAGAGTAAGCCTGATGATGCCACCCTTGCCCAGTGGTTTAGTGGCAACCAACTACCGCCGGGCGCAGAGCCACGGGCGCTGGGTTACGCTGGGCATCAGTTTGGTAACTTTGTACCGCAGCTGGGCGATGGCCGCGCATTGTTACTGGGGGAGGTCGTCGACCAGAATGGCATACGGCGCGACGTGCAGCTCAAGGGCAGCGGGCGCACGCCATTTTCCCGTGGTGGTGATGGTCGTTCGCCGCTGGGGCCGGTGCTGCGGGAGTATCTGGTCAGTGAATTTATGGCTGCAATGGGCGTACCCACTACCCGTGCGTTAGCCGCCGTTTCTACCGGCGAGCGAGTCGTGCGCCAACTGCCTGAGCCCGGCGCAGTCTTTACCCGCGTGGCAAGCAGTCATATTCGTGTGGGCACCTTTCAATTTGCTGCGGTACGCAGAGATGAAGCTGCCCTGAAAGCGCTGGCCGACCATGTGATTGAGCGCCACTATCCCGATGCCGCTAGTGCAGATGATCCTTATTTAGCCTTGTTAGAGGCGGTGGTTGCTCGCCAAGCAGCGCTGGTGGCGCGGTGGATGAGCCTTGGGTTTATTCATGGCGTGATGAATACTGACAACTGCAGCATTGCCGGAGAAACCATTGATTACGGCCCCTGTGCCTTTATGGAGCAGTTTGACCCGCAAAAAGTCTACAGCTCGATTGATCAAGGCAAGCGCTATGCCTTTGATAACCAGCCCGCCATTGCTCAATGGAACCTAGCCCGCTTTGCCGAAACGCTGCTGCCGCTGATGCGCGAAGAGGGCGATACCGTCGTCGAGCAGGCCACCGATATCATCCGCCGCTTTGGGCCACTGTTTGATACCGAGCAGCGCCGCCTGCATGCAGATAAGCTCGGCCTTGCAGCAGACAGCGACCAAGCGGTAACGCTAATGGAAGCGCTGGAAAGCCAGATGCACCAGGGGCGGATGGATATGACCGCCACCTTTGATGCGCTGACGCATTACGCCAGCACTGCAAGTGAAACGCACAAGGAAGCACTGCTGGCGCTGACGACTCAGCCGAATGAGTTGGCGGCATGGCTAGATAAGTGGCAAGCCGCACAGGTTGCCAGCCAAGACAGCAAGCGCTTAGCTGCTATGCGGCGTGCTAATCCGGTTGTTATTCCCCGCAATCACCGCATTCAGGAAGTTATTGATGCGGCTTATGAAGGCGATTTTACGCCGTTTCACAGCTTACTTGCGGTGGTCACCCAGCCCTTTGATGAATCCGCAGAAGCACGCCGCCTTGCAGCCCCCGCAACGGAAAACGAGCAGGTACTAAGAACGTTTTGCGGTACTTGATTTACCCAAGCTGAAAAGTAAGCCATCACGGCGGTAATAGCTCATAGCGGGGGTCTTTCGCCATGGCCGGAAAACAGTTCCCGACTTTTCCGGCATTCCCGCCATCCTTGGCGGTCAGATGGCGAAAGTAGCGCCCACGGACGGGGTCACAGCGCCCCCGCGAAGAGCTGTTCCGCCTAGCACATCAGTGATGTCATTGCTCACATCGCTCTTGTGGTAAACTGTGATTATTTACAGGTAGGGGCGGAGGCAAGGGCAACCTGTGCGCAAAATTATTCATTGCGACTGTGACTGCTTCTACGCAGCGGTTGAAATGCGCGACAACCCAGCGCTTAACGATGTGCCTATTGCGATAGGTGGCAGCGTTGAGCAGCGCGGGGTTGTCGCTACCTGTAACTACCCCGCCCGCGAATTTGGCATCCACTCGGCCATGCCCATGGCGCAGGCACTCAAACGCTGCCCACATTTGACCGTGATCCGCGGTGATATGGCCAAATACAAAGCGGTGGCGCGTCAAGTGTTTGCGATTTATCGCGATGTGACCGAACTGATTGAACCGCTCTCGCTAGATGAAGCCTTTTTAGACGTTACTGATGTTTCCCTGTGCAACGGCAGCGCCACCCGCATGGCCGAAGCGATTCGCCAACGAGTAAAGCGGGAAGTAGGCATTACCGTCTCGGCAGGCGTCGCGCCCAATAAGTTTCTTGCCAAAATTGCCAGCGACTGGCGCAAGCCCGATGGTCTGTTTGTGATCACGCCGAACGATATCGATGGCTTTGTGCAGCAACTGCCGGTCAAGAAAATCCACGGGGTAGGGCCGCGCACGGCTGAAAAATTGGCGGGGTTGGGTATTCAAACCTGCGCAGATTTGCGGGCTCGTCCGCTCACTGAGCTGGTCGAACAGTTTGGCCGCTTCGGGCATCGGCTGTTCGAGCTTAGCTTTGGGCGCGACGAGCGACCAGTGAAAACTCATCGTGAGCGGAAATCGATCAGCACCGAGCAAACTTACTCCCAGGACTTACCCACCCTGGAAGCCTGTCGCCAACAGATACCCGGTCTTCTCAACGACTTAGAGCAGCGCTATGCCAGACTAGACCCCGCGCCCGCCGTGCGCGGGTTAATGGTAAAGATAAAATTCAATGACTTTACCCAAACGACAGTGGAGCACGCCGACCCCGCACCCAACCAGGAGCAATTCGAATCCCTGCTGACTATTGGTTGGGCACGAGGGGAGAAGCCAGTTCGGCTACTAGGCGTGGGCTACCGCTTGGCAGAAGAAGCCACCGTCCAGCAACTCTCGCTGTTTTAATTAGCCTGTTAATACTTATGTCGATTGACGCTCATACAAAGGCGCGTTAAAACAGACGTATGATAGTTTGTCTACTTGCTAGCTAGTTAGCGTGGGTGCTCTGCCACGCTACTTTCCTGTCTTCCTACCTTGCGAGCTAACCATGTCTGCCCATGCCACCCAACGCCCTCGTTTAGTGTTTGCCCATGCGAATGGCTTTCCTGGCTTAAGCTATCGCACGCTGCTGGAACCACTGGCAGAGTCGTTTGACCTCCATCCGCTAGATCGATTGGGTCATCACCCGGATTACCCGGTGAACCATAACTGGGGCAATTTAGTCGATGAACTGTTGAGCTACTTGCCGGTTACAGACGCGCCGTTATTGGGTGTTGGTCACTCGTTAGGCGGTACGCTGATGGCCATGGCGGCAGATAAACAGCCAGAACGCTTCTGCGGCGTCATTATGCTTGACCCGCCGTTGATGCTGGGGCCGGATGCCTGGGTGATGAAAGCGGCGAAGCGATTTGGTTTTATGGACCGCATCACCCCCGCTGGTAAAACCCAGGGGCGGCGCAGTGTGTGGCCTAGCCGAGAAGCAATGGCTGACTCGCTGCGCCGCCGTGGGTTATTTCGCCGCTTTACCCCAGAGGCATTGAACGACTACATTGAAGCAGGCACGCGCTTGCTGGATGACGGTAGCGCTGAGCTAACCTTCGATCCAGGTATTGAGGTAGAGATATTTCGCCATCTGCCGGATCACCTGTCGGGATTGCCACGTCGCGTCGGTGTGCCAATCCATCTGGTAGCAGGGCAGGAGTCGCATTTACTCACCCCCACACGGGTCAAGCGGCTTCAGCGTCGTGGGTTAGCTATCAGCGAGGTTCCTGGTACTCACATGTTCCCTATGGAACATCCTGATGAAACGCGGGCGGCCATACTGGCGGCATGG
>NZ_JABUZF010000264.1:12367-16207 GCF_014897885.1 Halomonas sp. 3D7M
GGCCATACTGGCGGCATGGCAGCGCTTTTCACAGGGAGCCAGTAAGCGCGCATAAAGCGTATAAGGAGGCAGGATGTATCTTTCCGTACAGCTAAGCTATTACCCGCTGGCCGATGATTTTAAGCCAGTGGTGAAAGACGTGGTAAAACGTTTGGAAGCGACAGGATTAGAAGTTCACCCTAATCGAATGAGTACCCAAGTGTTCGGAGAATTCGATGCGGTGATGGCCGCTTTAAGCGATGTCATGAAGTGGTCGTTCGAGACTCACGGCAAAGCGGTCTTTACGGCTAATTTCCTCGAAGGCGACCGACGTCCGCGTTAAAGCAACGCCGCCCGATTGGATCGGGCGGCATTTTTTAACAGCTACCTGCACTTAACCGGCCATGACGCTGGGCAACCATAGAGCTATTTGTGGCCAGATACTGACAAGCAGTGCAGCTACACACATGAGCAGGAAAAATGGTAGCGAAGCCCATGCCACGCGGCTGATACTTTCGCCTGTCAGGCTTTGCAGCACAAAGAGATTGAAACCGACGGGCGGCGTAATTTGTCCAAGCTCAATCATGATAATCAGGAAGATACCGAACCAGATGGGGTCAAATCCCGCTAGCAAGACAATCGGCAGCGTGATTGGCAGGCTCATCACGGTAATCGAAATGCCATCCAGGAACAGCCCCAGCACGATATAGAAAATGGCCAGGGCAAACAGCAGCACCATGGGGCTGAAGTCCTGCTCGGCAATCCATCCGGCCAACTCACGCGGCAGGTGTAGATACCCCATCGCCGTGGATAAAAGCGTGGCCGCGATGAGAAGGCTACAGACCATAATCGACGTTATTAGCGTTCCACGAAATGCATCAACAAACAGCCTGATGTTTAACTGTCTTTCAAACCCTAATAGCAGCAAAGTGGCGCCGACACCCACCGCTGCCGCCTCTGAAGGCGTTGCAATACCGCTATAGATTGATCCAATCACGATGGAGATCAGCACCAATATGGGCAGCAGCAATACAAAGGACTGCCAGATCGTCTGATCAGATATCACACTCTTCGGTGCTAATGATGGCGCCATCCATGATCTGAAGCCGATATAGCAGCTGTATAGAAAGGCTATCAACAGCCCGGGCACCACGCCCGCCATAAACAGCTGACTGATGGATACTTCGGCCTGAACACCATAGACGATCATCACAATCGATGGTGGTATCAATAGACCCAGGCTACCGGCACCCGCTAATGAGCCAATGGATAGGTTTCTGTCGTAGCCTCTCTGTTTCAGCTCTTGCGTGGTAATTTTACCAATCGTGGCCGTTGTCGCCGCACTTGAACCGCTCACCGCCGCAAACAGGGTGCAACCCAAAACATTGGTATGCAGAATTCCGCCAGGCAAGTGGCTGGTAATCGGCACCAAACCCTTAAACAGGCGCTCAGAGATATTGGAGCGAAATATCAATTCTCCCATGAGAATAAACAGGGGAATCGCAGATAACTCCCAGCTATTGCTAGCTCGGTATAAAATTCGCGATAAAATCAGGCCAATGCGGTCTGCACTGAAATCTCCAAACAGCCAGAGAGAGCCAATGGAAACTGCCAGCATGGCGGCAAAAATCCATGTCCCCATGGTCAGTAAGAAAAGCAGCAGAAACGCAACGCCGATAGCCGTCCAAAAAATGTCCATGAGTCACTTCCCATCAGTTAAATCTTATTCAGCTACAGGCAAGTACTGAGAGCGCAGCATCAGTATTTTCAAGGCTCTGACAAGAAGCGAAAAAGAGATCAGCCACATGCCAATCAGTATGGCGCCTTCAGGTATCCAGATAGGCGTTTCCGCGAGTGTTTCACTGACCACACCGCGGCTAAAGCTTCGCTGAACATTCTGAAACCAGAACGTAGATATCCATAAAAAGCAGCTGGCAGTTAATAGGCTACTGAAAAACTCAAGCGGCCACCGCCTATTTACCGGGATCCGCTCAAGTAACAGGGAGACTCTGATAAGCCCTCCTTTTTCAAGCACATAAGGAAGGCCCAGAAAAGACATGGTGGCGACTGCATAGCCAATATACTCATCCAGGATATAGGTGGAGTGGCCAAAAAATCTCAGTGCTATCTCCAGCAGAATATGCCCCAGCATGTAAACAATCAGCATGATAGCAATCACTGCACCGATCCTATTAAGCAGCATGGAGATACGCTCCATGCCTTTTAGCAAGATCATTGCTGGCCTCTGAACTCAGTCAAAATTGACTGACCCATATCACCGGTGTTTTCAAGCCAGTTCTCAACAACGCTGGTGGATGCTTCAGAGAGGGCATTCAGCAAATCAGCTGAGACGGGGTCACTGATAGCTACGTCATGCTCGCCAAGCGTCTGGTAGTTTTCTTCGGTACGGACCTCAACCGCCGCCCAGTTATGCTGGTCGGTCAGGTTGGCTGCTTCAAGAAGGGCTTGTTGCTGTTCAGCGCTCAATGAATCAAATACGGCCTTATTCATATGGACCATATTAAGCGGAATGGCATATTGAACCGCTGAAAAATGATCTTGATGTTCCCAGAAACTGCCGTTGGCGCCGGCTTCTGCCGAGGTTAATACCGCGCTGATGCCGCCGGTCGCCAACTGCGGCACCACATCGCCCCAGGACAGACTCACAGGGGAAGCTCCCACGTTGCGAAAGGTCTCCGTTCCATTGCGATCAAAGGTACGGATTTTCAAATTTTCAAGATCGCTCTGATTGGCTATTGCTGTTTTTGACCAGATACCGCTGGGTGGCCAGGGAGATGCATAGAGTAATATTTGATCATTATCTTCAAATACCTCTTCATAGTAGGGTTTAGCTATTTCATATAGGCGCCGTGCATCTTCGATGTCTTCTACAATAAACGGTAAGGAAGAGAGCAGAAAAATAGAATCGATCCCGCTCATGGTGCCCGATAATGTATCGGCTATATCAACGGCTCCATCGGCGACAGCATAAAAGTGGTCACCTGAGTTAAAACCTAATGCTCCCCCCGTATGCAGCGTAATACCTATATCGCCATCTGTTAGCTCTTTTACTTTATCAATAAAGTAAGCATCTCCCTGAGCATGTATTGACGTAGCGTTATATTCATTAGAAAAATCCATATTGATTGACTGTGCATAGGAGTAGCCGCTAACCAGCAACATACCTAACACCATGGACGCTTTACTGACCGGTTTAAAACTGCTGTTTTTCATAGTAGTTTTAGAAATCATGCAATCTTCCCCACTGTTTATTATTGAAGATATTTCTTAAACTACAGTCATTGACCAGCCAACTATTTCTAATAGCGACGAGAAGGGACTGAATAGCGACAGGGCGGTTGAAATCGGTCTGGGAGGGGGGGGCTTTGGCTTGTGCTGGTTCTTGCACTGGTTCTTGCACTACGTATACAAGAAATAGTCAAACGCCGCCCGATTGGGCGGCGTCTATGTTGGCGCTACTAACTGCTAAACCAGCGATTCCAAACAAGATTCGATAATATCCAGCCCTTCGTTGAGGACGCTGTCTTCAATCGTGACAGGCATCAAAAAGCGAATCGTATTGCCGTACATGCCGCAGGAGAGCAGGATCAACCCTTCCTCACGGGCTTTCTTACACAGCGCTGCGGCAAGTTCTGGATTGGGCGTGCGATCCGTTTTGTTCGAGACCAGCTCAAATGCCGCCATAGCGCCCATGTTGCGCACATGATCAATGCAGTCGAACTTGGTCTGCCACTCGCCAAAACGCGCTGCTAGCTTTTCACCCAGCGCTCGGCTTTTCTCAAGAATATTTTCCTCTTCGAAGACTTCCAACACGGCCAGTGCAGCGGCGCAGGCGGTAGG
>NZ_JABUZF010000264.1:16222-25420 GCF_014897885.1 Halomonas sp. 3D7M
GCAGGCGGTAGGGCTGCCGGTATAGGTGCCGCCCAGAGAGTTGGGGCCTGAGGCGTCCATGACCTTGTCGGTGCCGACAATCGCAGAGATTGGCATACCGTCAGCCATACTTTTCGCCATGGTCATGATGTCCGGCTCAACGCCGCTGTGTTCAATGGCGAACATTTTGCCGGTTCGGCCAAAGCCAGACTGCACTTCGTCGATGATCATCAGCATGCCATGCTCATCGCAAATTTCGCGGATCTTCTCCAGGAAACTTTTAGATGCAGGATAGAAGCCGCCTTCGCCAAGCACCGGCTCCAAGACAATCGCGGCGGTGTCTTTTGGGTTGGCGTCGGTTTTCAGGGTCATTTTCAGACCACGAAGGGCTTCGTCTTCGCTGACGCCGTGGTAGGGCACCGGATAAGGCGCGCGGAAGACCGTGCCTGGCATCGGGCCAAAATCGGTTTGATAGGGAGCTACTTTGCCGTTCATGGCCATGGTGTAGAACGTTCGGCCGTGATAACCACCGTCAAAACAAATGACGTTAGAGCGGCCGGTGGCAGCGCGGGCAATTTTAACGGCATTTTCCAACGCTTCTGCACCGGAGTTAGCCAGCATTACTTTGGCGTGGCCGCGAACCGGTACGAGGTGGCTAAGTTTTTCAGCAACTTTTACATAGCCTTCATAAGGCATCACTGTTTGGCAGGTGTGCATGAGCTTATCCAGCTGGGCTTTCACCGCAGCAACCACTTTAGGATGGCGATGCCCTACGTTCAAAACGCCAATACCGCCCGCGAAGTCGATAAAGCGGTTGCCGTCGGCGTCCCAGATCTCAGCATTCTCAGCGCGATCTGCAAAAGCAGTGGCGGGGCTGGCGGCGCCCGCTGCGACATACTTCTGCTTCAGTTCGTTTAGCTCGGCGTTGCTCATGGCTCAACTCCTTTGGGTGTTGGATGGTGCCTGTGAGAAATGTGCAGTGTCACTGTTTATGTGACAGGTTCGGTCGTCATTGTTTCAAATTCGTTATATAGAGGGGTAATGGGTAGTAGGTGACAGACAGCAAGTGACAGACAGTCGTTAAAAGACGCTGATTAAAAGATAGTAGTTAATGGGGAGTAGTTAAAAGACAATCGGTAATAGTCAGTAGGTAACAGGTCTGCATCAGTAGCTTGATGCTTCTAAGCCTGCGCACACCTCTTCTCTTAAGTCTAATAATTGTGAGGTTAGGTCTGGGCCTAAGGAATTAATAGCCGGCTTGGCGTAGAAAAAGCCTTGTTGACGAACAATGCCCGCCCGCGCTAGCCATAATGCTTCTTCGCGTGTTTCTACTACTTCGGCAATGAGCGTCATGTTCAACTCTTTAGCTAGCAAAATGATGGAGTTGAGCAGCGCTTGGCGACGCGTATCATGGTCACAGTTCATCACCAGCTCGCGGTCGATTTTGAGTTTGTCCGGTGTTAGGTCAGTCAACAGATCTAGGTTGGCATAGCCATTGCCAAAGTCATCAAGGGCTGTTTTAAAGCCCATCTCGCGATAGGCTTCGATGATATTGCGCAGGTGCTGGCGGTCACGTACGCGTTCGGTTTCAGTGATTTCAAAAATTAGCCGCTCCATTGGCCATCCAACGCGTCGAGAAATATCAAGCGTTGCTTGAATGCAGGCTTCCGGTTCGTAGACAGCATTGGGTAAAAAGTTGATTGATAACGCCGTTGGCATATTCAAAGCGCTTGCCATCTCAATCGCTTTAACGCGACAAGCTTGATCAAACCGATACAGTAGGCCGTCAGTCACCTGAGAGATAACGCTCCAGGCAGATTCGCCATTAATCCCTCTGACAAGCGCCTCATGTGTCACCACGCGAGCAAGTGACACGTCTACAATCGGTTGAAAGGCCATAGTGAAATCAAAAGGAAGGTCCCCCTCGCATCGTTTGCAGCTACCGTCTACCCGTGCGCAGTGACCCATGAAATCCCCCTATAGCAGTGCGCCAAGTTACTCGCTGGCCAATTTACGTTAGCCATTGCCGGTTAATTTAAAATTTTTTTTAACTATCTAATCATAGACGAAGTCAGTTTAGTCGCTTGTGAGCTTTTCGTATAGGTTTTGTATAGAAATTGACAGGTGCGCCGAACCGACAAAAAAGCGCCCAGGCGGGCGCTAAGATGAATCGTTAAGTAGATATGAAAAAGGGAGAATAACGAGCGTTAAATAATGCCAGCTTGTTGCAGTGCGTGGCGCTGTTCGCTGGTAATGCCAAGCTCGTCAAGCACCTGCTGTGTGTGCTCACCCAGTGAGGGTGGGGGAGTCTGGGCGCTGATAGACTCGCCGTTGATACGGATAGGATTTGCGACTAAATCGACGTGACCGGCTTGGCTGTGGGGAAGCGTTTGCTTCAAGCCACGTGCTTTGACATGGGGATCGTCGAAGACGCGATCCAAGGTGTTGATTGGCCCGCTAGGCACACTGGCGGCTTCAAAGGCAGCCAGCCATTCATCAGTTTTCTGCGTTAGTAATACGGCTTCCAGTAGAGGAGCCAATACAGTGCGGTACTGCACCCGTGCGCCGTTGGTGGCGAACCTTGGGTCCAGCGGCAACGTTGGCTGATCGATCACTTGGCAGAAACGCTTAAACTGCTCGTCATTACCGACGGCAACAATCATATGGCCATCGGCAGTGGCAAATGCTTGGTAGGGAACGATATTGGGATGTGCATTCCCCAGCCGCTGAGGTACTTGACCGGAGGTTAAGTAGTTGAGCGCCTGGTTCGCCAGTACGCCCACCTGCACGTCCATCAACGCCATATCAATATGACATCCAACGTTGCTATCGCGGCGCTGGTAAAGCGCTGCCAGAACGGCATTGGCGGCATATAGGCCGGTGAAAATATCGGTAAAGGCAACGCCGATTTTGACGGGGCCACCGCCGGGCTCATGATCAGGCTTGCCAGTCAGGCTCATAATGCCGCCCATTGCCTGAATCATGAAGTCGTAACCGGCGCGGTGTGCGTAAGGGCTTTCCTGGCCAAAGCCGGTGATTGAACAGTAGATAAGCCGAGGATTCAGTGCCTTCAGGCTCTCATAGTCCAGACCGTACTTTTTCAAACCGCCCACTTTGAAGTTTTCAAGTAACACATCGGAGGTGGCGACGAGCTGCTTAATCAATGCCTGGCCTTCAGGCTTGGCCATATCGACGGTGACCGAGCGCTTGCCTCGGTTGGCGCAGAGGTAGTAGGCCGACTCTGAACTGCCAGAGAGCCATGGAGGGCCCCAGTGGCGAGTATCATCTCCGCTGACGGGGCGCTCTACCTTGATCACATCAGCCCCCATGTCTGCGAGCATTTGCCCGCACCACGGGCCAGCCAGTACACGTGAAATATCGAGTACTTTGATGCCTGCTAGTGGCTTGGCTGCTGTGCTCATTAGGTGCCTCACTTGTCGCTATTTAGAAAAATGCCTGAATACCGGTCTGGGCACGACCCAAGATTAAGGCGTGTACATCGTGAGTGCCTTCGTAGGTGTTTACTGATTCCAAGTTCACCATATGGCGAATAACGCCGTACTCATCGGAAACGCCGTTGCCGCCGTGCATGTCGCGAGACTGGCGAGCGATATCCAGCGCTTTACCGCAGTTATTGCGTTTGATGAGTGAGACCATCTCCGGTGCCCAATTGCCGCTATCCATCAGGCGACCTACCTGTAGCGCTGCCTGTAAGCCCAGGGTGATCTCGGTTTGCATGTCTGCGAGTTTCTTCTGGATCAACTGATTTGCAGCCAGCGGGCGGCCAAACTGTTTGCGGTCTAAGGTGTATTGGCGTGCGGCATGCCAACAGAACTCGGCGGTGCCCATAACGCCCCAGGCAATGCCATAACGCGCTTTATTCAAGCAACCGAAGGGACCTTTTAAACCGCTAACGTTAGGCAATAGGTTTTCTTCAGGGACAAAGGCATTGTCCAGTACGATTTCACCGGTGATGGAGGCGCGAAGTGACACTTTGCCTTCAATTTTGGGTGTGCTGAAGCCTTCGGTACCGCGCTCAACAATAAAGCCTTTGATTTGATTGTCGTGGGCGGCGGACTTTGCCCAAACCACCGCAATATCGGCAATCGGGCTGTTGGTAATCCACATTTTTGCACCGGTTAAGCGGTAGCCGCCGTCAACTTTTTCTGCTCGAGTGATCATTGAACCAGGATCTGAGCCATGGTCAGGTTCGGTTAAACCAAAACAGCCGACCATTTCTCCGCTGGCGAGCTTAGGTAAATATTTATGCTTCTGCTCTTCAGAGCCATAGGCTTCAATCGGATACATCACCAGTGATGACTGTACGCTCATGGCTGAGCGGTAGCCTGAATCAACGCGCTCTACTTCGCGGGCAATGAGTCCGTAGGCCACATGATTCACGCCTGAGCCGCCATATTCCGGGGCGACGGTTGCACCCAGCAGGCCAAGCTCACCCATCTCGCTCATGATCTCACGATCAAAGCGCTCTTCACGAAAAGCACTCAGCACGCGTGGCTGCAGGTTTTCCTGGCAGTAGTCGTGAGCTGCATCACGAATTTGGCGCTCTTCATCGGTGAGTTGGTGTTCGAGCAGCAGCGGGTCGTCCCAGTTGAAACGGGTCATGGCGTGAACTCCTACGTAGTCATTTTGATACGATCCAATGTATCGTCGTTTTATTGAAATATCTACATTTTAAAATAAACAATTTAATTGATCCCTCGTTCCTCGAGAACACGGGTAATAATCGGGACCGGTGTCATTAAGTGATCACGCATGAGGTTGGCCGCTTGCTCTGTATCACGAGCCAGGATGACGTCTACCAAGGCGGCATGCTCTTGTCTTTTGATTTCAAGTGCCTGGGGGGACATCACCGTTTCCTGCAACCACAGGTGGCGGTAGCGTTCTACCTGATCAAACAGCGTGTCGCGCATCTGTAACAGGTGTGGCGAGTTGCAGCCGCTAGCAATGGCGGTATGAAATGCCTTATGGCGCAAATCCCAGCCATCAAGCAGCTCATCGGGGGAGCTGACCTCGGTCACTTTAGCTAGCCGATGAGCGGTGGCGAGGACGTTGGCTTCCCAGTCGTCGTCGCCGCGCTCAATGGCCAGGCGCAAAATCAAGCCTTCTAACTGAGCGCGTGCGTCGTAAATATCGTTCAGCTCGGCCAGCGACATGGGGGCAACGCGATAGCCACGTTGGCTAATCGCAATCACCAAGCGGTCGGCAACTAATTGGGAAAGCGCTTCGCGTAGAGGGCCGGTACTGGCGCCGTAATACTCCTTGAGGCGGCTCATTAAAAGCTTCTCTTCAGGCGCATAACGGCCGCGAATGATGTCGTGCTTCAGGGCGCGATAGGCACTGATGGCTAGGTTCGGGCGCGGCGCATCGTGCTCCATGATATCTCCTTAGGCCAACGTTGGACGTGGCGATCTGCATTAACTAATCGCTATTATCAATAAATTCTAGACATTTAGCACAGGTAACGACATTTATACGGATGCCATCGGCGAATAGCGTTGCATTAGCATCTCACGCTAAAGCCGTGCTAACGTCATTGCACCGCGTTTGCTTGCCGTTTACGGTAACCAGAGGCTGGGACTTCACACCTCCTTATCGTCAACCATACTTATAAGTCCAAACAGGACGGAGGAAGCGCTTATGCGAACTCTAAAATATACAGTGGCAGCATCCTTGTTGGCTGTTGCACTTCCAGCCAGTGCGCAACAGCTTTCAATCGCGACCGGCGGTACCGGCGGGGTTTATTATCCGATCGGCGGTGGCTTCGCTGAAATGATTAATAACCATATTGAAGGCGCTCAGGCGACTGCTGAGGTTACTGGTGCCTCAGTTGAAAATATGGGGCTGATTATGCGTGGCGACGCCGATTTGGCGCTAGCGCTGGCAGACACGGTTTATCAGGCTTATAACGGCAGCGGCGACTTTGACGGTCGTCAGATTGAAAATACCCGTGCTCTGGCCTCTGTTTACCCGAATGCGGTGCAGTTGGTAACACTGGCTGAGTCGGATATCGAGACCATTGCTGACCTGGCCGGGAAGCGTGTTTCCGTGGGTGCACCAGGCAGTGGCACCGAGCTAAATGCGCGTGCCGTTTTGGAAGCCAACGGCATTAGTTATGAAGATTTTACCCCTCAGCGGCTTAATTTTAACGAAACCGCAGATGCCATTCGTGATGGTGATATCGACGCCGGTTTCTGGAGCGTTGGTCCTCCCACCAGTTCTATTCTTAACCTTGCCGCTACCCGTGATATCCGCTTAATTGGCCTCTCCGATGAAGAAGTTGCCAATGCACAGGAAGCGGAGGCAGTGTTCGCCCCCTACGAGCTGGCAGCGGGTATGTATGACGGTATGGACGAGTCTGTTCAGACTATCGGTGTTCCTAACGTCTTGGTGGTGAATTCTGATATGGACGAAGAGCTTGCTTACCAACTGACTCAGCTACTGTTTGAAAACACCGATGAGCTGATTGCTGTTCACCCGGCCGCCAACGACACCACCATTGAGTTCACCATGAACTCTACGCCTGTGCCGTTGCACCCGGGGGCAATTCGCTACTTTGAAGAAGTAGGAGCGGATATTCCTGATCGTCTGCGCCCTTAACGGTTAAAGGGTCTTGCCATAGACATTGCCATAAGGATATTGCCATGCAGTGGCAACAACGACTGATGGCGCTACTTTTTGCATGTCTACCGCTCACCGAAGTGGGGGCTTCCCCCGCTTCGGTGAATGCGTCTATGCGTTTAGCTGTAGTGACTGAACAAGGCGATGTTCTAGTGGATGCGCTGGTGCCTTCAGAAGGCCGCTGGTGTATCCAGTGGCGACACTCTGTTGAGCACTTTACGGTACTGGATTGTTATCGTAATGCGGCAGGCGTTATGCAACTTGAGCGTAGTCATCAACCAGACTTTGCCGCAGGGCTTGGTCATATCTTTGGCCGTGGGGAACAAGTCTCAGATGGTGAGGGCGGTTATTGGATTAATGCTATTAATGAGCCCGTAGCAAATAACCGTTATGCATTAAGAGTCGGTTCTCCTGCCGTCAATCACCAAGTGGTGTGGCCGAATGGTGAGCATTCACCGGTGAGTTTAAGTGAGTACGCAGCCGGGCAACGTGTGATTATCCAATTATTATCACCTAGCACCGCTCCGCGTGAATAAAAACGATAGTAGTTAACGCTTCCGAGGACGTTCATGAACGAATCCACTCCACCGCCGGTTGTGATGCCCGGCGCGAATGCGATGCAGCCCCGCATGGTTCTGTGGTGTATCACCGTGGTTGCGGTGGGGCTTTCACTCTTCCAGCTCTATTCTGCTGGTATCCAGCCCCTTGGGCTTTTCTATCAGCGCAGTATTCACTTAGCGTTGATTATGTTGCTGGCATTTTTGATGTTTCCTGTGTTTGGGCCAACGCGCAAACGTGGAGTGCTGGGGTGGGGCATTGATCTAATTTTCTTCGCTGGGGCTTTGACTACCGGTGGCTATCTGGTGCTCTTTTTAGATGAGATTATCAATCGAGCCGGCTTCTGGAGTGACACCGATATTTTAGTGGCCTGTATTGCGACGGTTACCGTGTTGGAAGCAAGCCGTCGAGCCGTTGGGTTTGGCATGACGGTGATCGGCCTGCTTGCCATTATCTACGCATTTGCAGGACCTAGGGGTGAACTGCCATGGCTAGGCGAATGGATGCCCGGCATTTTAGAGCATCGTGGCTATACCTTGGAGCGCGTCGCAGGGCAGCTCTATTTAGGACAAGAAGGCATCTTTGGTTTGCCTTTGGGAGTTGCGGCGACCTACATCTTTATATTCGTACTCTTTGGTGCCTTTTTGGAAAGCACTGGCGCTGGCAAGTTTTTTATTGATATGGCCTATGCTGCCACTGGCCGCCAGCGGGGCGGCCCTGCGAAAGCTGCCGTGCTGGCTTCAGCCGGTATGGGCTCTATTTCGGGTAGTGCGATTGCCAACGTGGTGACCACCGGGGCATTTACCATTCCGCTGATGAAAAAGCTGGGCTATCAGCCAAAGCAGGCGGGAGGAATAGAAGCAGCCGCCTCTACCGGTGGGCAAATTATGCCGCCTTTAATGGGGGCGGGGGCATTTTTAATTGCGGAATATACCAATACGCCCTATTTGGAAATCGTTAAAGTCAGCATTCTTCCAGCGATTATGTACTTTGCAACGGTGTATCTATTTGTCCATATCATTGCATTGAAGCAGGGAATGCAGGGATTGGCGAAAAGTGAGCTTCCGCAAATGCGCCAAGTCATGAAAGATGGCTGGCACTTCCTGCTTCCTCTAGCGGTGCTAGTGTGGCTGCTTGCGATGAGTATGTCGCCAATGCGCGTGGGGTATTACGCCGTCGTCACCATCATCGCTGTGGCGGTTCTTCGCTATGCGCTTTGGTACTTCTTTATTGCTCCCAAGCAAGGTCAGCCGGTAACCATGAGCCGTACCAAAGGCGTGGTGTGGGCGGGGCTAGTTAAGTTGGTTCAGGGATTGGAGCTGGGTGCGCGGAATGCCGTTGCGGTTTCTATGGCTTGTGCCGTGGCGGGGATTATTGTCGGCGTTGTGGGCCTGACAGGGCTAGGATTGAAGTTTTCCTCAATGATGCTGGCTTTTTCTGGCGGCAACCTAGTGTTGGCGTTGGTGATGGTGTTGCTGGCAAGCTTGATTTTGGGGATGGGGCTGCCAGTTACCGCGAGCTATATTGTCTTGATTGTGCTGGTGGGCCCAGCGTTGACCGCTGAATTTGGAGTGCCGCTACTGATTGCTCACTTAGTGGTGTTCTGGTACTCCCAAGACTCCAATGTGACACCGCCGATTGCCCTGGCCGGTTTTGCGGGGGCAGCAATTGCAGGCAGTAAACCCATGGAGACTGGCTTCCAAGCTTGGAAATTTGCCAAAGGTCTCTATTTAATTCCGCTATTTATGGTGTTTAATCCAGAAATCATTGTTGGTGGCCCCGTGCCAGTGGTGGTTTGGAATGCGCTGATTGCTATTCTGGCGCTGTGTGCATTTGCTGCCGCGCTTGAAGGTTATCTGTTTACCAAAATGTCTTGGTTACCGCGTTTGGCGATTGGCGCTGCTATTTTCGGGGTTTTCTACCCAAATCTACTAACGGAAATTGCTGGCGTGGTGGTGATGATTGCCGCGATTGGTGCCAACTGGTTTGCCAGCAAGCGAGAACGTCTGCCGATGGACGGCT
>NZ_JABUZF010000264.1:25495-45387 GCF_014897885.1 Halomonas sp. 3D7M
GGGCTTTTGCTTTGTGCAGGTACGGCTTAGAAAATGGACTCTGCGGTACCAGACCCCTGCGAGCCACTAGCTTCTTCCAGTTCACGACTAATGCGACGTTGCTGGTAGCCGGGAAGATGGTCACGGTGGAAGAGCTCAGAAATGCCCCCTGACTGACCATCCGCCAAGCGGTATCCGGTGGAGGGGTCTACCCGTGCGCTAACAACAGTATCCGGGCGTTCGGGGATCGCTGATGGGGTGCCTTCTAGTGCATCGCCCATAAAGTCAACCCAGATAGGTAGTGCTGCGTTAGAGCCATATTCAGCGGTGGACTCATTGCTATCTTTTCCTACCCATACTGTGGTCACTAAGTCGCTGTTAAAGCCTGCGAACCAGGCATCACGCTGGTTATTGGTGGTACCCGTTTTGCCGACGATATCGTCGCGGTTCAGGCTAAGAGCACCACGACCGGTGCCAGACGTAATGACGTCACGCAGCATGTCGCGCAGAATATAGACAGCAGCAGGGTCAGCGACCCGAGCAGCTACTGGGTACTCCTTGCCGTCGATTTCAACTGTTTCCTGCCCCTCAGCGCAGCTAGGGCAGGCAACCTGAGGCGTTGCTTCATCCACAAGTTCCTCATCATCGTTACGCGTGACGCGTTCAATAAACCATGGCGCGACCTGAAAACCACCGTTGGCAAGAACGGAATACGCGTTGGTCATTTCCAGGGGCGTTAAACTGGCGCTGCCCAAGGCGAGTGACAGCCCGCGTGGTAGGCGGTCGGGGGAGAAGCCAAATCCTTCTAGGTAGCGAATAGTATGGTCCAATCCCGTAGCTTGAAGCACACGGATGGTGACCAAGTTACGCGAACGAGCAAGCGCTGTTCGCAAGCGCATCGGGCCTAGGAAATCACGGCTTGAATTGACTGGGCGCCATAATGAATTACTACCGTCATCTAGTACGACGGGGGAATCATTGACCACGCTTGCTGCGTTCATACCGCCATCTTCTAGGGCAGCAAGATAGATGAACGGTTTAAAGATGGAGCCGGATTGACGCTGGGCCTGGATGGCACGGTTGAACTTACTGGCATTAAAATCAAACCCGCCTTGTAAGGCTAAAATAGCGCCAGTGCGTGGATCTTGTGCAACCAAGGAACCTTCGGCGTCGGGGCGCTGCGACAAGCGTAGCGATCCATCTTCGTTTTCAATCACGCGGACTAAGTCGCCGCGAACAGCAATTTGATCTGCGCTACTTGGTTCGGCACCACGACTGCGTGGGCTCAAATAGGGGCGTGCCCAGTTTAGGCCGCTCCAGGCAATCGTTTGCAGTTCGCCACCGCGAGTAAGTACCTGCATTTCACGGCCACTGCTCTCAACCACAATCGCAGGCTGAAGCAGGCCATAGTTGGGCGTGCGCTCTAATACCTGCAGCCAGTTGCTGACGTCACCATCGACACCCTCAACTTGTGTTTGGCTACGCTCAGCTGCTTGGCGAGCGGTTTGACGAATTTCCGGTGATTCTGAAAGTTCCTCTTCAAGCCCTTGAGTAGCGGTTTGCTCTTGAGCTTCTACCAAGCTGGCTGCGATATCTTGCTGTTCTGAGCCTCGCCAGCCATGGCGAAGGTCGTAAGCCAGCAGGCCATTTGCTAATGCTTGGTGAGCATAGGGCTGCATTTCGCTATCAATCGTGGTGTAAATTCGGTAGCCACCGGTATACGCCTTATCTCCAAATCGTTCGATAGCATATTGGCGAGCCATTTCTGAAACATAAGCCGCGTCTACTTCGGTTTGGGTGTAGTGCCGGCGGGCTGTCACCGGCTCCTGCACAGCCGCTAGATAAGCATCATTATCAATATGTCCTAGCTCGCGCATGCGGAACAGAATCCAGTTGCGGCGAATAAGCGAGCGTTCTGAATTAGCCAGTGGGTTAAAGGCTGAGGGTGCTTTAGGCAGTCCCGCGATCATTGCCGTTTGAGCCAGCGTTAATTCAGCCAATGGCTTGTCATAATAAGTTTCTGATGCGGCTGCGATGCCATAGGCGCGATGACCGAGAAATATCTTGTTGACGTAGAGCTCGAAGATTTCATCTTTATCAAGAATCTGCTCCATTTGTAGGGCAAGCAGAATCTCGCGAATTTTCCGCGTGAATGTCTGGTCAAGCGTCAACATATAGTTACGCGCAACCTGCATGGTAATGGTCGAGCCGCCAGACTGAATGGAGCCGCCACTCTGGATCAGTTCAACCGCCGCCCTGGCGATACCACGAGGATCAACGCCTGCATGATCAAAGTAACTGGCATCTTCCGCTGCGATCAGTGCGTTGATCATATCCTGTGGGATATCAGCGAAGTCGACGGGCATACGGCGCTCTTCGCCAAATTCACCAATGAGTTTGCCATCATTGGTGAAGATGCGAAGCGGTGTATGTAGCTCGAAATCTTGCAGCTGGCGCACATCAGGCAGGCCAGGGGAAAAATAGATAGCGGCGCCCACCACTGCCAACACGGTGGCGCCAATGAGCGCAACGATTAGCGAAAAAAGTGACAGGATGAGGGTTCGAAAAAACGTCATGAACAGAGTGCACCCGTGAAAAGGAGAATAGACACGGTAACTAAACGACCGTATCACGCAATTGGCTGCCATTATAGGAAGGCGAGGCAGCAGTCACCAGTGTTGATATGCCGTAATGCCATTCGCGTGTGACTTCACTAAAAATCATGTAACCTCAAAATTCGCACGATAGGCAGGCGGGGCCGAACCCAGGATGCGTTTACTCAAGCCCGGTAAAGGGTTGATTGGAGTCGATATTACATCGGCGACTGTCAAGCTGTTAGAGCTCAAACAGTCTAACGATAACTACCAAGTAGACAGCTACGCTGTTCAACCGCTGCGAGAAGGTGCAGTTGTTGAGCGCCGCATCCGCGACATTAATGAAGTGGCGAGCGTGCTTCGGCGTACTGTCGAGCATGCAAAGCCCTTTACTCGTAAAGCAGCAGTGGCCGTCCCAGCGAGCGCTGCCATTACTAAAACGCTTACTTTTCCTGCTTCGTTAAGCGAAGAGGAGATCGAAGAGCGAATAACCGCCGAATCTGACCGCTATATTCCCTTTCCGTTCAGTGAGGTGGCGTTTGATTTTCAGTGTCTAGGTCCTGCTCCTTTCGATGAGAGCCAGCAAGAAGTTGTATTAGTAGCGTGTCGTCAGCAAGACGTGACTCTGCTTACCGAAACGCTAGAGCGTGCGGGGCTGGAGCCTGCCGCTGTCGATGTAGAGACGTTCGCTTTAGAGCGCGCATTGGCCGAGCTACGTAAGCAGTCAAACGTGGCAAACGACTCAACTGCTTGTGTGGGGCTAT
Source organism: Halomonas sp. 3D7M (assembly GCF_014897885.1). Lineage (NCBI taxonomy): Bacteria > Pseudomonadati > Pseudomonadota > Gammaproteobacteria > Oceanospirillales > Halomonadaceae > Halomonas > Halomonas sp. 3D7M. The sequence continues at coordinate 28,833 of NZ_JABUZF010000264.1, forward strand.
TCGACATCGGAGCCAATATGAGCGCCTTCCATGTCGTACGGGGTGGGCATATCGTTTATAGCCGTGATACAGCGTTTGGCGGACGCCAGCTAACAGATGCCATCCGCGAGTATTACAACATGAGCATAGAAGAGGCGGGCGTTGCTAAAAAGCGTGGTGGTCTACCTAGCGACTACCAAGAGAAAGTGCTCACGCCTTTTATAGAAACGGTGATACAGCAGGGGAGACGCTCGCTGCAGCTTTATTACACCGCGGGTCGTCAGCATGAGGTGCAACATACTGTACTCGCGGGTGGTTCTAGTGTCATTCCAGGCCTCGCTGAGCGTATTGCTGATGATAGCGGTATGTCGGTGAGTATCGCCAACCCATTGCAGCGTTTACGCATTAACAAACGACTCAGTGAAGAAGCGTTAAGAAACGCTGCCCCAGCGATGCTAACGGCGGGTGGGTTAGCGATGCGAGTTAGCCAATGAGCATTAATATTAATCTTTTACCCTGGCGTGAGGGGTGGCGAGAGAGACGGACGCGGCAATTTTACGGTGTTATGTTGTTTATGTTGCTGCTGGGCGTGGCGTGTGGCGTTGTGGTATTGCACGTATACCAACAGCAGTTAGCTGCCCAGCAGCAGCGCAATGCCCATATCTCTACTCGTATTGAGCAGTTAGACAATGAAATCGCTGATGTACAACGCTATCAGAGCGATATCGGGCGGTTGGAAGAGCAACTGGCGCTGTTCCACACGCTTAATAACGAACGCATGAGTACAGTGAGGCTGTTTAACGATATTGCTGCTAGCGTCGCAGATAGGGTTGTCTATCAGCGTCTGTCACGTAGCGGACAGCAAATCAGTCTTTCAGCGGTTGCCAGTAATGAACGTCAGGTCTCTGAGCAACTACGCCAAATTGCAGCTATACCAGGGTTAGGCGTACCGCTGTTTTCCGAGGTTGCTAGTGGCCAAGATGACAGTCGGCGTGTTTTCCAGTTTGAAGTAAGGCAGCTGTCTCCTGAAGAAGCCGTTTCCATGGAGGCGGCACCATGACGCCTATCCGTAAACGCATAAAAAATGATTGGCTGCGTCTGCGAAGCGTTGAATGGCAATCGTTGGATATCAAAGAAGCAGGCGAATGGCCCTGGCTGCTTAAAGCCATGATAGCGGTACTTGTTTTTTTAGTTGCCCTATTAGTTATCAACGGGTGGCTGGTGGGGGAGGCTCGCGATTTGCTTGCAGCAGAGCAGCGCCAAGAGGAGCGTCTGCTGGTCGAGTATCGACGCAAGGCGTCTGAAGCCGCTTTTCTGCCGGATATTCGCAATCAGTTGACTGCTCTTGAAAATCAAATGGTGCAGATGCAGGCGATGCTGCCTACCAGTGCAGAAATTCCTTCTTTATTAGATAGCATCAGTGAGGCCGCTATCGAAAATCGACTAACCATTGAAACTATCCGTTTGCGACCTACGGTGAGTAACACGCACTATATAGAGCACCCCTTAGATATACAGGTACGCGGTGATTACTATGCATTGGCACAATTTGTTTCGGATATTAGCGATTTGGCGAGAATTATTACCCAGCACGATTTAACACTAGCGCCTGTTGATCAGAATGGTGACATGCTACGCATGTCGCTGCTTGCACGCACTTACAGCGAAAAGGCTGCACCATGAAGCGTTTGGTAGGCCTGCTGTGTATTGCTGGCTTAGCTGGCTGCAGTGACCCTCAGCTGGGGCAGCTAGATCAAACTCTTGCAGAAATACGCCGTACTCCTGATGGGAAAGCGCCCGAGGTAGTGAAGGAATTGCCAACGTATCAGTCGCTTGATTATCGCTTTAGCGGTGCGCGCAGTCCCTTCTTAGCACCGGAGGGTATGCGCGAAAACGTATTGCAAGTGGAGCAGGCGGTGCGCGAGTTTGCCCCCGAACAGCAGCGCGCTCAAGAGCCTTTAGAGCGTTTTCAACTCCAGACGTTGCGCTTAGTGGGTACGCTACGTATGGGAGAGCAGCAAGTTGCATTGATTGAGCCTCCCGAGGGGGAGGTTGTTAGTGTTCGAGAAGGTGATTATTTAGGCACCAACCATGGCCTTATTAACCAGATTGAACCACAAGGAATCACTATTGTTGAACGTGTTTTTAGCCCTCAGCAAGGGTGGCAGCAACGCCAGGTAACGCTCACCCTTGAGGAATAGCTTGTTCACTCGCTATCAGATATGGATATCGCTTATGGCTGCTAAATGTTATCGAACGTTGCTGTTATTAATTGCGGTAGTGCCATCGGTCTGCATGGCATCAGTGCTTACTAATGTCGATGTGCGCCAAGCTCATGGCGGTGACGTTGAGCTAGTGCTGCAGTTCAGTGGCGGCGTTGCCCAGCTAAGTGGCTATCGATTAGATGCACCTCCTCGTCTAGCGCTGGATTTGGCAGATACACAAAGTGCGCTTGCTCAACGCCGTATCGGCGTCAGTAGTAGTGTTGTTGAACAAGTGACGGTGTTAGAGGGCAGTGGGCGGACGCGTCTCGTGGTTGATTCGAATGAATCCCTTGATTATACCGCTCGAGTCGTCGGTGAGCAGTTAAGAGTCACACTAGCATCAGGTAGTTCTGTGTCTATGCCGGCACCCCAAGCGACTAACGCTATCCAGACTTCCCCGTTCATCCAGGGACCGCGTGTTGAAAATATTGATTTCCGGCGTGGAGGTGATGGTGCAGGGCGTGTCGTGGTGACATTTGATCGTGCTGGTGTGGTCGCTAATGTGCGTGAAGGTAGTGAGGGCAGCATTATTGCGGAGCTGCGTAATGTGGCGCTGCCTGATGCGCTTAACCAGGTTTACGATGTCACTGATTTTGCGACGCCGGTTACCCGTATTACCCCTCATCTTGGACAGCGTGATGTGCGGCTGGAGCTACAAACGAACGGCCCCATCGCGATGGCTTCATCGCAAAGCGGGCGTACGTTGACGATTGAAGTGCAGCCGGTGAGTCAGGCTACACAACAGCAGCGAGAACAGCAGGGAATATCTTTCACCGGAGAGCGCTTAAGCCTGAACTTTCAAGATATTGAAGTGCGTGCAGTGCTGGCCACTCTGGCAGAGTTTACTGGCCTAAACCTAGTGGCCAGTGATAGCGTTGCCGGACGCATTACGCTTAACTTGAACGATGTTCCCTGGGATCAAGCGCTAGCGCTGATCTTACAAAGCCAAGGGCTGGCAAGTCGGGAGCAGGGTAATGTGATCGTAGTGGCGCCTGCCAGCGAGTTAGCGGCTCTTGAACGGCAAGAGATAGAAACACGCAACCAACGCCAAACGCTTGCGCCATTAGTCACTGAGTTCATTGAAATAAAGTACGCCCGTGCCGAAGATCTTGCCCAACTGTTGCGTGGTAGCGACGGCTTTGGGCTGTTAACCGACCGAGGGCGAGTTAGTATTGATCAGCGTACTAACACGTTACTGGTGCAAGATACGGCAGAGCAGGTACGCACTATTATCGGCACTTTAGACCGCTTGGATGTCGCCGTCCGTCAGGTGCAAATTGAGGCAAGAATTGTCATTGCCCGAGATACCGCGTCTCGGGAGCTAGGGATTAACTGGGGCGTGTCGAGTACCCGCGGCTTTTTAGAAAACGATGATGGTACGTTTTCTCGGCGTAACCTTAACCCTAACAATATTAGCCGTGCCCAGGGTGGCCTCGCAGTAGATCTAGGTTCGGCGGCGGCTGCCAACACGGGGTTTAGTTTTGGTTATCTATCAGGGGACGTGCTGCTAGATCTTGAGCTGCGAGCGCTGGAAAGTGAGGGCAAAAGCCAGACGATTTCTCAGCCCCGAGTGATCACAGCTAACCAACGAACAGCTATTATTCGTCAAGGTGAAGAGCGGGCTTTTCAGAGCGTAGATACAGAAGGGAATCCAGATACAGAGTTCAAGGAGGCCGAGCTTTCCTTGGAGGTAACGCCACAAATTACTCCGGATAACCGCATCATTATGAATTTGGTGATTAAAAACGATAGCTTCCGGGAAAGTGAGTTTGGTGGTGAACCGCCGATTGATACCAACCAGATAGAGACCCAAGTGCTGGTCGATAATGGGCAAACGGTAGTGTTAGGCGGTATTTTGACAACAGAGCAGTTGAGCCAAATAGCGAAAACACCGCTGCTAGGAGATATTCCTTGGCTTGGGCGGCTATTCCGCTATACCGAAGAGAGCAATGAAAAGGTAGAGTTATTGGTCTTTATTACTCCACGACTACTTGATGATGGTTTGGCGGTTCGCTGATGCAAGAGTTACCCAATATTTTTTTAATTGGCCCCATGGGGGCTGGCAAGAGCACGATAGGCCGCTTACTCGCGGCTGAGTTGTCGCGCTCGTTCTTTGACAGCGATCACGCCATACAAGACCGCTGTGGTGCGGATATCCCCTGGATTTTTGACGTTGAAGGTGAGCCTGGCTTTCGTCAGCGCGAAAGTCAGATGATTGACGAGCTCACTCAGTTATCTGGTGTGGTAGTGGCTACCGGCGGTGGCGCAGTGCTGCGCGAAGAGAATCGACGTGCTCTGCGTGAGCGAGGCGCCGTGGTTTATTTGCTGACCACCGTTGACCAGCAACTGAAGCGCACTGCTAAAGATCGAAATCGACCGCTATTACAGTGTGATAATCGCGAACAGGTGCTGAACGACATGTTCGCCACACGAGATCCGCTGTATCGAGCGACATCGGATATTACGGTGCGCACGGATCGGCGCAGCCCACGTGCGGTAGTCAACGAAATTCTGCGTCGTGTCCATCGCATGGTGGACCCTCTGGAAATTGCGCGGGCTCAAAGTAAAAAGGTATCACAATGACTGACATGACAAGTGCCCAGCGTACGCTAACTGTCGCATTGGGTGAGCGTAGCTACCCGATCCATATTGGTGTTGGGCTGCTAAAGCGCGCCAATATGCTGGAGCCGTATCTCGCGGGTCAGCAGGTGATGGTAGTCACCAATGAGACTATCGCACCGCTTTATTTAGAAACGCTTTGCGTCGGTCTGCCTGGTCATTTAGACATTCGCACGGTAGTGCTACCTGACGGGGAGCAGTATAAAACCATCGAGCAGGTAAGCCGGATTTGGGATGCGCTGTTAGAGGCGGGCTTTAATCGTCGCTGTACGCTGATTGCCTTAGGGGGCGGTGTGATTGGCGATATGGTCGGTTACGCAGCGGCAGCTTATCAACGTGGCGTTGCCTTTATTCAGGTGCCTACTACGTTATTATCCCAGGTAGACTCTTCGGTGGGTGGGAAGACCGGTGTTAATCACCCGCTGGGTAAAAATATGATTGGTGCTTTTTGGCAACCAAAAGCCGTCATCGTGGATATCGACACTTTGGCCACACTGCCTAGCCGGGAGCTTTCCGCAGGCCTGGCAGAAGTGATCAAGTACGGATTAATCCGTGATGAGCGCTTCCTAAGCTGGTTGGAAGAGCATATGCAGGCGCTACGTAGTGTTGAGCCTGCGGTGATTGCCGAAGCGATTGCTCAAAGTTGTCAGATTAAAGCCGACATTGTGGCGGATGACGAAACTGAGCAGGGCGTTCGCGCGTTGTTGAACCTAGGGCACACGTTCGGTCATGCGATTGAAGCTCATCAAGGTTATGGCAACTGGTTGCACGGTGAGGCCGTGGGCGCAGGCATGGCGATGGCAGCAACGCTTTCGCATCAGCTTGGCTGGATAGATAGCAATGCACTCGCGCGTGCTAAGGCAGTTGTTGAAAGCGCTGGGCTACCACTAGCCGCGCCTGCCGGAATGTCGGCAGATGACTTTTTAGCCCGCATGAAGCTAGATAAGAAGAATATTGATACTCGGCTACGTTTGGTGCTGCTCAATGCCCTGGGCGACGCCTGCGTCAGTGACGCCACGCCGCCTGATATGCTGCGCGTGCTACTTCATCACTATCCGCGCGACTAAATGCCTAGGCGTATTGGCTATAAACAATCAAAAGCCAGTACTGTTTATTAGTACTGATAGACCGTATTGCTGATCAGTTTTAACAAACAAGGCCGCACAGAAAACCCACCATCGCGTGGGTTTTTTGTTGTCTGGCCGTTAAGTGATGATCGTTCTGTATGTAATCCGTATGCCTTATGCGCTATCGGCATGGGTTTTTTGAGCCGTTTGATACTAAAGTCTAATTACGTGTTATGATCGTTTAAACATCGTTTAGTTGCTTTGCAAGTGGTTGAAGTTAATATGTTTTTTTATTAAGCGCGAATGCAAATGCAAGATTTGACAAGGTTTTTTAAGGATTGGCAGGTTCTGGGTGATTGCGCTACACGCAGGCAAATCGCTATGCTGAGCGACCTTTTCTTGAAGCGGTGGAAGCGGGAAATGCCCTGTTTTTAATGGGCAGTAAGAAGTAAAAAATAAGAAAAACCCGTTACGATAACATGAAAACACTGCTAAATAAATACGCTGACTAGAGGCACGCCCATGAATAGAGGTCTTCACCAGCCTGGCGAGTTTCGCGATAACTGTGGCTTTGGCCTTATTGCCCATATGGAAGGGCAGGCCAGCCACGACTTGCTGAAAACTGCTATTGAATCACTTACCTGCATGACCCATCGCGGCGGTATTGCGGCAGACGGCAAAACCGGCGACGGTTGCGGCTTGCTGTTGAAAATGCCGGTGCAATTCATGCGCGCTGCCGCGAAGCAAGCGCTTGATGCGGAGCTTGGCGAGCGCTTTGCTGTAGGCGTCATCTTTTTGCCAGATGACGATGCACGTGCCGCTCATGCTAAAGAAACCCTTGAGCGCGAACTAAGCAGCCGTGGTTTAGAGGTATTGGGCTGGCGCGAAGTGCCCACCGACTCTAGCGTATGTGGTCCGATGGCACTGGACTGTCTGCCGCGAATTGAGCAGCTGTTTGTTCAGCCAGCTAGTCGTGGAGATTTAGGCAGTGATCGCTTCGATGTCGATCTGTTTATGGCGCGCCGTTATGCAGAGCAAGCGCTACGTAGCGATGAAGACTTTTATGTAGCTTCGCTCTCATCAGAAGTTGTTTCCTATAAAGGCTTGGTCATGCCGGAAGATTTGCCGGCATTCTACAAAGACCTGAATGATCCAAGTCTGGAAACCGCCATTTGCGTGTTCCACCAGCGTTTCTCTACTAACACTGCACCGCGCTGGCCGCTGGCCCAGCCATTTCGCCTGCTGGCTCATAATGGCGAGATCAATACGATTGAAGCCAACCGCGGCTGGGCGAACTCCCGTAAAGCCAATTTTGTTAACGAGCGCTTGCCTGATATTGCTGAGCTTGAGGAAATTGTTAATACCACTGGATCAGACTCCTCAAGCATGGATAACATGCTGGAAGTGCTGCTAACTGGCGGTATGGAACTGCATCGTGCGGTGCGTATGATGGTGCCGCCTGCTTGGCAAAACGTTGAAACCATGGACGCCGAGTTACGTGCGTTCTATGAATACAACTCCATGCACATGGAGCCTTGGGATGGCCCGGCCGGTGTGGTAATGACCGACGGTCGCCAAGCTGTTTGTATGCTGGATCGCAACGGCCTTCGTCCCGCACGCTGGGTGATTACCAAGAATGGCTACATTACGCTAGCGTCTGAGATTGGCACTTATGATTATCGCCCTGAGGACGTCGTCGCTAAGGGGCGCGTTGGCCCAGGCCAGATGCTGGCGGTAGACACTCAGACCGGCGAAGTGCTGCACACCCAGGATATTGATAACCGCCTGAAGTCAGCTTATCCGTATAAGCGCTGGCTCAAGCAGGAAGCCAATTACCTAGAGTCAGCGCTGACTGAGCTTGCGCGTTTCCAGACAATGGACACTGACGCACTTAATGTTCAGCAGAAAATGTTCCAGGTGAGCTTTGAAGAGCGTGATCAGGTGCTGCGCCCGCTGGCAGAAAGTGGCCAGGAGGCGGTTGGCTCGATGGGTGATGATACCCCCATGGCGGTGTTGTCTAGCCGTCCGCGTCTGCTAACTGATTTCTTCCGTCAAAAGTTTGCCCAGGTGACCAATCCGCCGATCGACCCCCTGCGTGAAGCGATTGTTATGTCACTGGAGACCTGCTGTGGTGCGGAGCTGAACGTCTTTAAGGCAACGCCTGAGCATGCCCACCGTTTGATTTTGACAACACCCGTGCTGTCACCGCGTAAATTTACTGCGCTGGTCAGCCAGGATGATCCTGCCTTTGCTAGCCACACGCTGTCACTCGGGTACGACCCGGAGCACACCAGTTTGCAGCGGGCAGTCACCTTGCTTTGTCAGGAAGCTGAAGCGCAGGTAAAAGCGGGCAAGGTGATTCTGGTGTTGACCGATGCTGACCTTCCCAAAGGACAGTTGCCCATCCAGGCGGCTTTAGCGGTGGGAGCCGTTCACTCTCATCTTGGTCGTTTGGCGCTGCGGCCGAACGCCAACATTGTGGTGGAAACCGGCTTTGCAAGGGATGCCCACCAAATGGCCGTGTTGTTTGGCGTGGGCGCAACGGCTGTGTACCCGTGGCTTGCTTATCAAGTGATGGCGGATATGCATCGCACCGGTGAGCTAACAGGCAACCCTGCCGATGCTCGTGAGAATTACCGCAAAGGTCTGCAGAAAGGGTTGTTCAAAATTCTTTCGAAGATGGGTATCTCAACGTTAGCTTCCTACCGCGGCTCTATGCTGTTCGAAGCGGTGGGGCTGTCCGATGAGATCATGGATACCTGCTTTGTCGGCATGGCATCCCGCATTCAGGGCGCTGGCTTTGCTGAGCTGCAAATGCAGCAAGAGCTGCTGGCGAAGGATGCCTGGATTGCCCGCAAAGGCATTTCTCAAGGCGGTATGCTGAAGTATGTTCATGGCTACGAATATCACGCCTACAACCCCGATGTCGTGAAGTCGCTTCAGGCGGCGGTGCAAGAAGGCAGCTACGCAAAGTGGAAAAAATTTGCTCAGTTGGTCAACGAGCGTCCGGTTGCCACGATTCGTGACTTGCTTAAGCTAAAGCCTGCTGCAACGCCCATTCCATTAGAGGATGTTGAGCCGATTGAGGCGCTGATTCCGCGCTTTGATAGCGCCGGTATGTCGCTAGGTGCGCTTTCTCCAGAAGCCCATGAGGCGTTGGCCCAAGCGATGAACGAGGCGGGCGGGCGCTCCAACTCCGGTGAGGGTGGTGAAGACCCTGCCCGCTACGGCACTATCCGTAGTTCGAAAATCAAGCAGATTGCTTCTGGCCGCTTCGGCGTTACCCCGGCCTATTTGGTCAATGCGGAAGTACTGCAGATCAAAGTTGCTCAGGGTGCCAAACCCGGTGAAGGTGGTCAGCTGCCGGGCGGTAAAGTGAACCAGTTGATTGCCCGGTTGCGCTACGCGGTGCCTGGTGTGACGCTGATTTCACCGCCGCCACACCACGATATCTACTCGATTGAAGACTTGGCGCAGCTGATTTTCGACCTCAAGCAAGTCAATCCAGATGCCCAGGTTTCCGTAAAGTTGGTCTCTGAGCCAGGCATTGGCACTATTGCCACTGGTGTGGCGAAGGCCTACGCGGATCTGATCACTGTTTCTGGTTACGACGGTGGTACCGCGGCAAGCCCATTGACCTCTATCAAACATGCGGGCTCTCCTTGGGAGCTTGGGTTACCCGAAGTGCACCAAGCACTGCGTATTAACGGCCTGCGCGACAAGATTCGCCTGCAGACCGATGGTGGTCTCAAAACGGGTCTGGATGTCGTTAAGGCGGCGATTCTGGGGGCTGAAAGCTTTGGCTTTGGTACGGCGCCGATGGTGGCGCTGGGCTGTAAGTACCTGCGTATTTGTCACTTGAATAACTGCGCCACCGGCGTAGCAACGCAAGATGATTTCCTGCGTGGCGAGCACTTCCGCGGCACTGTCGATATGGTCAAAAACTACTTCCGCTTTATTGCTGAAGAAGTGCGTGAACTGATGGCGATGCTAGGGGTGTGCCAGTTGACGGACCTGATTGGCCGCACCGATCTGCTTGAAGTGTTGGAAGGCAATACGGCCGCTCAGCGTAAATTGGATCTAACCCCGCTGCTTTCGAATGATTTTGTGCCTGCAGATGCACCGCAGTTCTGTAAGGTGAGTCGTAATGTGCCTCACGATCCCGGCGCCAAAAACCAGGAAGTGCTAGACGCGTTGAAAGAGGCTATTGAGAGCCAGTCTGGCGGAGAGTTTGATTTCACCATTACTAACTGTGACCGCAGCGTAGGTGCATTGAGTTCTGGCGCGATTGCCAAACGCTACGGTGAAGACGGCTTGGAATCAGCCCCGGTCACTGCGCGCTTTACCGGGGTGGCTGGTCAAAGCTTCGGGGTGTGGAACGCCCGTGGCTTAAACCTCTATCTCGAAGGCGATGCCAACGACTACGTGGGCAAAGGCATGAACGGTGGCAGCATTGTGATTGTGCCGCCCAAGGTTAGCCAGTTTGAAAGCCACAAAACCGCCATTATCGGTAACACCTGTCTGTATGGTGCGACGGGCGGCACGCTGTTTGCCGCAGGTACTGCGGGTGAGCGTTTTGCGGTGCGTAACTCTGGGGCTACTGCTGTTATTGAAGGCGCAGGTGACCACTGTTGTGAATACATGACTGGGGGCTTGGTCTGCGTATTGGGTGAAACGGGCGTTAACTTTGGCGCGGGTATGACCGGTGGTTTTGCTTACGTCTTAGATGAAGACCGTACCTTTGTGGACAAGTACAACCACGAGCTGGTCGAGATTCACCGGGTCAATACCGAAGCGATGGAAGCGTATCGTCGTCATTTGCGTGAAATGATTGAAGCCTACGTTGCGGCGACAGGCTCCGCTCGAGGCGCGGCGATTCTGGAAGACTTCGGCGACTACGCGCGCCACTTCTGGCTAGTGAAGCCAAAAGCGGCAAGTTTGGGTAGTTTGCTGAATCAATCTCGGCGTCAGCCGGAATAACCCGCCAGAGCCTACGCTTCGAGGAGAGAAATCATGGCTAACCGTTTAAATAACGATTTCCAGTTTGTTGATGTGGGTCGTCAAGACCCACAGAAAAAAGCCGCGCACACACGCTCAAAAGAGTTCGCTGAAATTTACGAGCCCTTTAAGCCCACCGATGCGGCGAGCCAGGCGCACCGTTGCCTGCACTGCGGCAATCCGTACTGCGAGTGGAAGTGCCCGGTACATAACTACATTCCCAACTGGCTTCAGCTAGTGGTGGAAGGCAATATTATTGAAGCCGCCGAGCTTTCACACAAAACCAACTCGCTGCCGGAAGTATGTGGCCGCGTGTGCCCGCAAGATCGTTTGTGTGAGGGCGACTGTACGCTGAACGATGGCTTTGGTGCGGTTACCATTGGGTCGGTAGAGAAGTACATTACCGACACCGCGTTTGCGATGGGCTGGCGTCCGGATATGTCTAAGGTGGAGTGGACCGATAAGAAGGTCGCCATCGTAGGCGCGGGGCCTGCGGGTCTTGGTTGCGCTGATATTTTGGCACGTAATGGCGTTAAACCCGTCGTATTTGATAAGTATCCCGAGATTGGTGGTCTGCTTACCTTCGGTATTCCAGAATTTAAACTGGAAAAGAACGTGATGGAGCGTCGCCGCGCCGTCTTTGAAGAGATGGGCGTCGAGTTTCGTCTGAATACCGAAATTGGTACCGACATCGAATTCGATACGCTGCTGCAGGAATACGATGCTGTTTTCCTGGGGATGGGCACTTACAAGTACATGGAAGGTGGCTTCCCCGGCGAAGATTTACCTGGCGTGTATAAAGCGCTCGATTTCCTGATCGCCAACGTTAATCGTCGCTTAGGCTTTGAAAAAGATCCTAACGATTTTATCTCGATGGAAGGTAAACGTGTGGTGGTGCTTGGCGGTGGCGATACGGCGATGGATTGTAATCGGACCTCTATTCGCCAGCATGCCGACAGCGTGATCTGCGCTTACCGCCGTGATGAAGAAAACATGCCCGGTTCCCGCCGTGAAGTTGCTAATGCGCGAGAAGAGGGCGTTGAGTTTCTGTTCAACCGCCAGCCGGTTGCGGTGGTAGGTGAAGAGCGGGTCGAAGGGGTGAAGGTCGTGCGTACCCGTTTGGGTGAGCCCGATGAAAACGGCCGTCGACGCCCTGAAGTCGTGCCTGGGTCTGAAGAAATTATTGCCGCCGACGCAGTAGTGGTAGCTTTCGGTTTTCAGGCAAGCCCGGCACCGTGGTTTGATAGCGCCAACATCCAGGTCGATGAGCGCGATCGCGTAAAAGCGCCAGAGCATGGCCAGTACGCCTACCAAACCAGCAATGAGAAAATTTTTGCCGGTGGCGATATGGTGCGTGGCTCTGACCTGGTGGTCACCGCGATTTACGAAGGCCGTCAGGCTGCTGAGGGGATTTTGGATTACCTGGGGGTTTAGTTTTGATAGTGAGGGGCGTCTTCGCCCCTCTGCCACCTGCAGTTCAAATTGAGCCTTTAGGCGTACTCTGCTATTCTGTCATCCCATCCTGGTGTGGCTTTCTGTTACGCCTTTTGATCACGTTTCGACAGGTTTTCCATGACACGATATATCTTCGTGACCGGCGGCGTTGTGTCCTCTCTTGGCAAGGGCATCGCGTCGGCCTCGCTGGCGGCGATTCTAGAGGCCCGCGGCCTTAAGGTCACCATGCTCAAGCTCGACCCCTACATCAACGTGGACCCGGGCACCATGAGTCCTTTCCAGCACGGCGAGGTGTTCGTCACCGAAGATGGCGCCGAGACGGACTTGGACTTAGGGCACTATGAGCGTTTTATTCGCACCAAAATGACCCAAGGGAATAACTTCACGACGGGGCGCGTGTACGAAAATGTACTGCGCAAAGAGCGCCGTGGTGATTACTTGGGCGGTACCGTTCAGGTCATCCCTCATATTACCGATGAAATCAAACAGCGCGTCTATGCTGGCGGTGAAGGCTTTGATGTGGCGCTGGTAGAAATCGGTGGCACGGTGGGTGATATCGAATCACTGCCGTTCTTAGAGTCTATTCGTCAGATTCGTAGTGAGCTTGGCGCTAGTCGGGCGATTTACATGCACCTTACGCTGGTGCCGTATATCAAGACGGCAGGCGAGACCAAGACCAAGCCGACTCAGCACAGCGTCAAAGAGCTACGTTCGATTGGTATCCAGCCGGATATTTTGATTTGCCGTAGCGAAGTAGAGCTCGAAGAGAGCGAGCGCCGTAAAATCGCCCTGTTCACTAACGTGGAAGAGCGTGCCGTTGTACCGTTACAGGATGCCGATACTATTTATCGGATTCCGCTGATGCTGCACGAGCACGGCCTAGATGACATTGTTTGCGATAAGCTGCGTCTGGAAGCAGAGCCTGCCGACCTTTCCGAATGGGTCAAGGTGCTGGATTCCAAGTTGAATCCGCTGAAGTCGGTGAGCATTGCCATGGTCGGTAAATACATGGAACTGCTGGACGCCTATAAGTCGCTCAACGAAGCGCTTATTCACGCGGGCATTCAAGGACGTATTAAGGTCAATGTCGACTATATCGACTCCGAAGATATCGAGCGTCACGGTACCGAGCGGCTAGCTGGCAAAGATGCCATCCTGGTACCTGGCGGCTTTGGCGAGCGCGGTGTGGAAGGCAAAATTCTTACCGCTCAGTTCGCGCGTGAAAACAACATTCCCTACCTGGGTATTTGTTTGGGCATGCAGGTAGCGGTCATCGAATTTGCCCGCAATGTGGCTGGCTGGGAAGATGCTAACTCTACCGAGTTTACCCACGACACCAAGCACCCCGTGGTGGGCCTGATTACCGAGTGGATTAACGCTGAAGGTAAGATCGAGCTGCGTGATGCTGCATCTGACTTAGGTGGCACCATGCGTCTAGGCGGTCAGGTCTGCCACTTGAAATCTGGTAGCAAAGCTCGTGAAGCCTACGGTGCTGATGAGATTGTCGAGCGTCATCGCCATCGCTTTGAAGTCAATAACCAGTTTATTGATGAGTTAGAACAGGCAGGCCTGGTCATTTCTGGCAAGAGCGTCGATCAGTCCTTGGTAGAAGTCGTCGAGCTGGCTGACCACCCTTGGTACGTGGCGTGTCAGTTCCATCCGGAGTTTACCTCGACACCACGTGACGGACACCCGCTGTTCTCTGGGTTTGTTAATGCTGCCTTAGAGCACAAAACGGCACGTACGCGCGCTCATACAACGACTCAGGAATAAGAGGGAGAGCGAATAACATGTCTTCGACTTCTCAATCATCCTTTCCAGAGCGTCATATTAACGTTGCCGGCCTAACCGCCGGCAATTCTTTGCCGCTAATGTTATTGGGCGGCATGAATGTGCTGGAGTCAGCGACGCTTGCTGATGAAGTGGCGCAGGCCTACGTTAATGTGACGCAAAAGCTCGGAATGCCTTATGTCTTTAAGGCAAGCTTTGATAAAGCGAACCGTAGTTCTATCCACTCTTATCGTGGACCTGGGCTAGAAAAAGGTTTGCAGATTCTAGCGGATATTAAAGCGCGCTATGGCGTGCCCATCATTACCGACGTTCATGAGCCTTGGCAGGCAGAGCCTGCGGCTGAAGTCGCTGACATAATTCAGTTGCCGGCGTTTCTTGCCCGCCAGACCGATCTAGTGGTGGCGATGGCTAACACCGGCGCGGCGATTAATATCAAAAAACCGCAGTTTCTAGCACCTCACGAAATGCGCCATATCCTCACCAAGTTTCAGGAAGCCGGTAACGATCGTCTGATGCTATGCGAGCGTGGTACCAGCTTCGGCTATAACAACCTGGTGGTGGATATGCTGGGCGTTGGCGATATGAAACAGACCGGTTACCCGGTGTTTTTCGATGTCACCCATGCCTTGCAGCGCCCAGGTGGCCGTGCGGACAGTGCCGATGGCCGTCGTGCCCAAGTGGCAGAGTTGGCTCGTGCAGGTGTGGCCGTTGGTTTGGCGGGGATCTTCCTAGAAGCTCACCCTGACCCAGATAATGCTAAGTGCGATGGACCCTGCGCACTGCCATTAGATCAATTAGAGCCATTTTTGACTCAGCTTTCGCAGCTAGATGCCTTGGTGAAGGGGTTTACGCCTTTGACCATCCGTTAACCGCGACGGCAAATATGGTATACATTGGACCCACAATCATCCATTAGACTGACAACCAAAGGACACTGTTATGACCAAAATTGTTGAAATCAGCGCACTAGAAGTGCTTGATTCCCGCGGCAACCCGACCGTTCAGGCCATGGTTCGCCTGGAAAGTGGCGCCGTAGGTGAAGCATGTGCGCCCAGCGGTGCTTCTACAGGCTCCCGCGAAGCGCTCGAGCTGCGCGATGGCGACAAGACACGCTACCTTGGCAAAGGCGTTTTAAAAGCCGTTGAGGCCGTGAATGGCAAAATCAGTGCTGCATTGTTAGGAATGGATGCGCGTGATCAGCGTGGGCTGGACGACGCAATGTTAGCCCTGGATGGCACTGAAAATAAGGCGAATCTGGGCGCGAATGCCATTCTGGCGGTGTCGCTGGCTGCCGCTAAAGCCGCTGCCAACGCTAAAGGTGTGCCGCTATATGCGCACATTGCCGAGCTTTATGGCCAGCCGGGGCAGTACAGCATGCCGGTACCGATGATGAACATTCTTAACGGTGGTGAGCACGCCGATAATAACGTTGATATCCAGGAATTCATGGTACAGCCAGTAGGCGCGGCAAACTTCCGTGAAGGCCTACGCATGGGTGCGGAAATTTTCCACGCGCTAAAAAAAGTACTGTCTGCTAAAGGTCTTTCTACGTCCGTGGGTGATGAAGGCGGCTTTGCTCCTAACTTGGCATCTAACGCAGATGCCCTGGCGATCATTAAGCAAGCTGTTGCTGATGCCGGTTACGCACTGGGTACAGACGTTACCTTGGCGCTAGACTGCGCGTCTTCCGAGTTCTACAAAGATGGCCAGTACAACCTTTCCGGCGAAGGTAAAAGCTACGATGCCGAAGGGTTTGCCGATTACCTGGCGGGCCTCTGTGCGGACTATCCGATCGTTTCCATCGAAGATGGTATGGATGAATCAGACTGGGCGGGCTGGAAAGCACTGACTGACAAGCTAGGCGACAAAGTACAGCTGGTTGGCGACGATTTGTTTGTTACCAATACCAAGATTCTTAAGCGTGGTATCGACGAGCAAATTGGTAATTCGATTCTGATCAAATTCAACCAGATTGGCTCGCTGTCTGAAACGCTGGATGCGATCAAAATGGCCCAGGACGCTGGTTTTACCGCGGTTATTTCACACCGTAGTGGTGAAACTGAAGATACCACGATTGCCGATTTGGCCGTGGGCACTTGTGCAGGCCAAATTAAAACGGGCTCTCTGTGTCGTTCCGACCGCGTCGCGAAATATAACCGCCTGCTCGTCATCGAAGCGGAGTTGGGCGATGTGGCTTACCCTGGCTTGAAAGCCATTAAAGGGCAGTAAGCGCAAATGGGCGTCGGCGTGTAAGAGATGTCTCAAGATTTTGTAAGAGATATCTTACAAATGCCGGCGCTAATCGCTTAATTGCTTTTTTGTTTTAGTTTATGTTTTTGATTTTTATGAGTTTTTGATAACGGGCGAGCCGCAGTGGCTCCC